>NZ_JFHW01000028.1:0-210301 GCF_000612205.1 Enterobacter sp. 5-4
TACTGCGCCATTTATGCCCTCTCTATCTGGAAAATGAGATACGCCGCGGCCGCAGGCTCAGTCCCTGCGGAGTAGTCGGTATCGCCCACTGCCGATACCGTTGCGGTGCCACCTGAAATAGTGATCTTCCTCCGGCTCGTTCCCCACTGATCACCGCTCATGATCTGAAAGTAAGAAAGCTTGCACCCCGGTGGAAGCACGACTGAGTAAGAGCCTGTTTTCTGGTTCTGAGCCAACTGAAGATATCCACTTACACTGACTGGCTTAATCCCATAGTTGTTCGCCCTGCCTGAGGTGTCCCAGGTTTCAACTCCGTACTGAGCCATAGCTGTTCATCCTAAAAAAGGCCCCCACCTGAGGCCCAATGTTTACCATGTTCCCGTGATTCTCCCGATCTGCACCCTCAACACATTGTTGGCGTCACGCACACTAATTGTCTGGTTTGTCTGTTTCATGGCTCCCTCTCCAACTGTCGAACCGTAGTTCTCGAATGTTCCTGATTTATCCAGCCTCCATCCGACAGACCCAGCAACGTAGTTATTGGACTGGATGAAGTCGCCGATTTTGGCATTGGTGATCGTGCCATCCTGAATAAATGCGGAGCTCATAAAGACTTGACCATTGATGACAGCGAACGGAGAGTACTGGGTATCACCGCTGCCGCTCATCAGTACAAACTGGTTAGCGTTGAAACCAACTCGGGTGACTACCGGCTTCCCCGCCTCTGCAAGCACTGCAATAGACATCCCGGCGTTGTACATCACCCCGTTTATTCTCACACCTGTTTTGAGGGTGTAGATTGCCGAAGCACCGGAGGCATCTACGACGGCTGTAAGCTTGTCTTCCAGGGAAGCGGTGACGTCCTCTATCTGCGCCTGTACCTGCGTCGAAAGTTCGGCCATTGCCTTATCAACTTCAGCAATCGTCGTTTTAACAACCAGAATATCGGCACGCACTTCCCCGTATTGTGCCCACTGGTGCTCGACTGTTCCGTGGTTCGCCAGGGCGTTCTGTAGTATTCCCTCAATGTTTGTATCTATGTCACCAGTGAGGCGCTCCCCATCAGCAGAGGTAAGAAAATCGTTAGCGATATCACCCAGATAATCATCGGCGTTATCGTTAGACATCCCCCGGATCCAGTCGGTATACCCGGACTCGTTACCCGTTCTGTCGACAAGCTGTGCGCGGTACCAGAATTCCTGCCCTGCTTTAAGGCCGAGCTGGGTGTATTCCGCAGATGGATAAGGCACGTCTGAGAGCAAAAATGGATCTGAAAAGTCACTGTTTGCTGTGTACTGAATTTCCGTTTTTAGCGTATCGCCGGTGTTTGCCGGGAAACCCCAGTTAAGACGAATCCCCCAGTTAATGCCCGTGGCTGTGAATCCTACTGGCTTAGGTGGATTGCCAACTTTGCCGGTCAACGTCTTCTCTTCTGAATATCCCCATCCTGAAGATATTTCGGCAGCATTGATGGCCCGCACGCGCACAAGATAACGTCCGGCATAAATTCCCGGAACGTCGAATGACGTGGTGGAGCTGCGCGGCACGTTAACCCAGTTCCCGTCGTTGCGGCGCCATTGCGCCTCATAGGCGATAGCATTTTGAGCCTGGTCCCAGCTCACGCGCATCGTTTCGATGCTGATATTTTGCTGCACCACAGAAAACGAGCTGATCACGATGTTCGCAGGCGGCGACTGGTTACCTGGCGGGATCACGCTCACCGGCCGCTGGTCAATGATGGCTCCGGTATCAATGCGATCGAATTTATCCGGATCGTGATTTGCACCGACGATTGTGAACGTGCCGTCATTATTATCAGTTACCGTAATAACGCGATACTGCTGTGCGTAGAGCTCGTCAGACTCAATGACCCATACGGCCTCAGCCACAGGCGTTTCGCTGTAAGCGGTCGTAACGGTCACTTTATTGCCCGTAATCGACTGAATGGTGCGTGACTGTGAAACACCCGATGGAAGATTGACAATCATCCTGTCGTCTGCCGAAGCATCCGGCGCCCTGTCCAGCGTCAGCACGCGACCATTCACCGCAGAGATACGGCCGCCCAGGTCGCGCCCGGAGAGATTTCGGTCCGCTACAGCGATTACATAGCCAGGCTGCGGAATGTTGCCATCTTCCCCTACATTGAAAGTAACAACGCGATCTTTGTTGTTGGTGAGGATCCCCCATCGCCCTTTCCTATTCGCTTCCGACTGACGGGTACAACCGATCGCAGTTATCTCAAGTTGATTAAACCCATAACGCGCAACCAGCGCCTGCTCAAAAACAGGCTCCATCGCATCAGAATAAGCGTTATCAGGATCAGACCAGGACACCAGCGCATTGGTGTAACGGTTCTTTGTGGTGCTGCTGGAATAGGTAAAGCGCCCATCAATAACGTTCGCATGCGTGTATGTAAAATCAACATCTCTCGGCATGTCCGCCAGCGCCACAATCTGGTCGTCGCCCCAATAGGTCATCCCACGGAAGATTGCAGCAAAATCACGCAGGACCGTATAAGCGTCGTTGCGTTCCTGAATGTACACGTTGCATGTATAACGTGGTTCGGTACCACTTCCGCCTTTGCCATCCGGTACCATTTGATCGCAATACTGTGCAACCTGGTAGAGCGTCCATTTATCTATGTTGGCCGTTGTAAGACGATCCCCAAGTCCGAAACGGTCGCTAACCACCAGGTCGTAGAAAATCCATGCAGGGTTATCGGTCCAGGCCCATTTAAATGTCCCAGCCCACGTACCGCTATAAGTGCGGGTTTCGGGGTCGTAAGTATCCGGTACGCGGATAACGCGGCCGCGGGGCTCGCAGGAGATCTGCGGGATAGAGCCGTTAAACTGGCTCGAAACGAATTCGATATAAAGCAGCGCTGTGTTTGGATAGCGTAACTTGGCATCAATTACCTCGGTAAAGCTCTGCAACATCATCGTGTCGCCGATCTTCGCGCTGTTGGCATCAGACGTTATCTTACGGAGTCGGATTGTCCAGGTACTGCCAGCCTGAGGTAAATCAATACGGTGGCTGCGCTCGTAACCTGAAGTCGTTTTGCCGGTCACACTGGTATTGAGTACCGTCTGCCATGTGCCACCATCCGTCTGCAGGTCAATCGCATAATTAACCGAGTAACCGACCAGATCGCCGTCGTCCTCCTGCTTGAAAAGCGAAGGCCATTTCAGGCGCAGGCGAACCGCTGAAAGCTGCATATTGGTAAACGTGCGCGTCCACGCTGTAGCGCTCGATACCTCAGTTCCCACGTTGATTTCGTTTTCGGTACCGGGTATGCCCTGAATATATTTTTGCGCCTGAGTTCCCGCGCGAAATTCCCACGTAACGCCGCTGAAGTTTTGAGAGCCGTCAGCATTCTCCAGAGCCGTTCCGTCCAGGTAGATATCTTTCGCCGTCAACTGCCCTGCAAATTCACCCTCACCTAGTGCAACGAGGATTTTCGCCTTTGCTATAGATTGCAGATCGTCAGGCTGTTCCGTAGGGGTCCGGGAATTGGAGTTACCACCCTTGCGGCCTGTAATCGGAGTAGAAGTAACCATATTGCACCCATAAAAAAAGCCACCCTGAGGTGGCTAGATGAAAGATATTTTCGTAAGTAAATTCAATACCAATCTCTGAATGTGTATGTTTGTTCGGTTTCACGAAGGTTTCTCCCGACAATTTTTGATAAAGCTCGAAAATCTGGCTTTATTATTGGGATAAGACTTGCTAAATAAGCAGGGCGATCGTTTATAACCCTAACAACTTTCGCCCTTTCACCAATCATCTTCATTTCAATATTACTTTCAGCTATATCAGGAAAACAATTCACAAAAGAATCCATTTCTTTCAAGACATGATCCAGTAGAGAAATAAAAAGCTCTGTCAAATGAACATGATGAACTAACTTTTCCCCTTCCAAATGTAATAGCACAAATTCTAGACTAACTTTACGAGGATCGACCTTTTGCTGACGACAGATAGTTTGGATTTCCTTTTTTATATCCTCCTCGATTGCATTCCTTTTGTGCAGAACAAACAGAATATAATTATAATTATTTACAAATGCCTTTACCCTCATTAAATTCCGCCAACTTTTACCGAAATCTTCCATTGAAGGTTCAGATGGAACAACACGAACAATCTTTTGATTAATCCAGCGGGAAATTTTTTGCATTATTGTAAAATTACACGTTTGCTTAGGCTCGATAAAATAATACCTTGCGATATCGACACCCAAACTTCTTTCATCAAGCATAGTAAATGGAATTGAAAATGCTCTTTTATATGGATCAACCTCAGTCAAACCAATGTAGTTAGATTTTATTGACACTAGCGAATTCAAAGCTGAAGTTACATCAGACAATAATTTATTTGCCAAATCAAACCGCTCCCTCTCAATCCTGTGCCGCTCCTGCCTTTTATTAAAAGAATAAGCCACACCGGCACCAAGTAGAGCTGAAAAAAAAGCAACAAAGAATGGAAAAATATAGTCCTTGAGCACATCTCCATCTTGCTTGAGCTCCAAAATGGATCTAGCTATGACTAAAGCATCTTGATTCACGATTAATATCCCTATTACAACTTATTCCATATATATAACATCTTTAGAATTGGTCTTCCACATAGATACCAGCGGAGATGATCGCGCCACCTATACGGCGCCGGCCGTACAAGAGTGGTACCGGATTGCCCTGAGCTGTCGTATTTGTTACTCCACCAAAGGCATAACTGGCTTGGTTATCCGCAGATTGCTTACTGGCGAGTCCGGTTGTCTGTGGAGATAGCATCTGGACTACGCCGCCAATCGCCATTGATGCCCCAATCCCCGCCACAGCGCCCCATCCACCAGCGAAAGCAGTACCACCAATCCCAATCGCGGCCCCTCCCGTGACGAACGCAGCAACAGCGACAAGGGCAACCCCGAGGATTGTCTGAAACACCCCGGCTCGCTTACTTCCGATGATCACCGGCGCGATGCGGATTTCCTCTGTGCTCCTGTCCATACTGAGCTCATCGTTTAAGAGGTTTCGTTTCCCGCTGAATACCGCATAAGTTAAACCTCGTTGCTTACTGGTATTCAGGAAACGTTCAAAACCCGGCACGATAACGCTTAGGGCGCGGATGGCCTCCTTTGGTGAGGCTACTGATAAACGATATTCACGCCCGAAGGTGGCGCCTAGCACGCCGTACAATCGAATTGTGCGGACCGGCTCAACATTGAGTAATGCAGCCATTTTTCCCCCATAAAAACTGTCACAGGCGGTTCTCAGAAACAGTCTTTAAAGCGCAGTATTTTCATTGTGCGCTCACGCCAGTAACCGCCATAAGGTACGCGCTGGCTCAGATGCCCATAAAGGTGATGCAGTAGCATGTTGCCTTCCAGCAGAATCCCCGCATGATTCCACTTATCAGCCTGAACCTGCATGATCACCAAATCGCCAGGTTTTGGCGGCCCGTCGAATTCACGGAATCCGCACTCATACCAGCAATCCTGATAGAAGTTGTCCGGGTAGTCGTTTTCCCACCAGGGATAATCGACCCGGTAATCGTGAAGCTCTATCCCGTGCGTTTGCCGGTAATAGCTCATCACCAGACCCCAGCAGTCGAAGTGACCAAGCACAAACGGGCGCTCCAGAAGCGGCAGTTCTCCACGCGGCTGGATGGTTCGTAAATCCCCCTCCGGCCAGCTCACGATATGCCAGGGTAAAAGGGTTGCATCGCATTGCGCTTTATCCAGCTCGCTCGGTTGCGTCGTGGCATCCGGGTGACTGTGAGCGATGGCGATCACCTTCCCCCAGTCTTCTGCAGCTGCATAGTCTTCGGGACAAAGTATAAAATTGTCCTCCGGCGCCGCGGCAAGATTCCGGCACGGGAAATAACGTTCAACACGGCTTTTCTGCGCCACTACGCCGCAACACTCGCGAGGATACTCAGCTGCAGCATGTGCCATAATCGCATCGATGGTTTTCTGACGCATATCAGCTCCTGATCAAAGACGTGCCCGGAAAACCACCGAACGAGAGTTCGTTATTTTCGCCGAATCGAAGTTTGCAGGCCGTCAGCGTGCCGTTGCATTCATCCAGTGACGGATCGCTCACCGGGTTGTTGTTTTTGTCGAAATAGCGGGTACCGGCATAGTCGCAGCCGTCGCCGGTGCGATATTTATTCCGGATACACCAGGTACACAGAGAATGAAGTTGTCGCGTAGGGATCATCTTTCCCTGTAACGACATTGGGCTATCGAGTACAAATTCGATACTTTCGCCCGGAATTTCGCTGCTTTTACTATCGATGTAAAAAACTCGTTTTCTGACCTGTTGCGGATCAGCTGTTGGGTTACCTGCTGGGAAGTTCTTCGCATCGAGATAGTGCGAATAGGTGTCATGGATAGTGACTTTCGCCTGTAGCATATCGTCATAAGCAAGGCACAGCGCTGTAATCTTGCTTTCGATATCTGCAACCGTCAGCGTTGGCTGGGCGCTGTTGCCTTCTGTGGATGCTTCAAGCCCTTCAATTTGATACGGCCAGGCGGCATATTCTTCCCCCTGCCACCAGATGCTTTTCGCCTCCAGCGTTGATTCATCACCACCAGCGGCGGCGATTTCTTCTTCCGTGTGCGGGAGGTTGTACGCGTGAAATCGCAGTACATCATCGACGCCGAACGTAGAGCCATCAACTTCGATAAGCCGGACTTTGTTGCCGGGCTCAAGGCTTTGAAAGTCTGCTGTGATCATGGTGCGTACGCCTGTTTGAATGTTGCGGAAATGGTTATGACTTTGCTGGATAAGGGCTGTGACTTGATTGATTCGGCCTCGATACGATACAGCCCAGTTTCGCCAACTGGCGATGTCCAGATGAATGATTTGGTGACGTGAGAACGAAAGAACTTCAGGGCCTGAAGCATGTCCGCTTTTTTCCCCGTGAGTGTGACCGGCCATGACTGCTTTTCAGGGTTAATGCCTTCCCCGGCGATCTGCTCATAGCCGTCGCCAAAGGTTGCAGAGCGCGTTTTAAGGCTGAACGATCCTTCCATTCCCGCCTGAATCTGGGTTCGCCACGTGAATGTTTCGATTGTCATGCTTTCTCCAAGCATAAAAAAACCGCCTGAGCGGGTTATCGTGATTTGGAAGCATTCCAGATGAGCCCTCCAGGCCTCAATTGCTTCGCAATACCTTCGCGCACTGACTGATCAATAGTTTGCTTAAAGGCTCGGGACATCGCATCACTACCAGCGTTTGTTTGCTGTTGCGGGTTCTGGTTCTGCACAACAACAGACGTTTGGACCGTCACATTCCCTGAACCAGCAGCCTGTAATCCGTACATCGGTGCGTTTCCGACGTAGCCGCCGTTTGCATACCCCTGAGCGCTCCGCATAAGCGTGTAGAGATTACCGACACCCAGCGCACTGGTAGCCTTCTTGGTGAATACGAATTCACCGCCATGAACCACACCTTTTGGCTGATATTTTCCTCCATCCCCGGTATAGCCAACAGCGCCGCCATTAGCGTACTCAGGAATAAAGCCGCCAGACCATGCCTGTATTCCAAAGAAATTACCTATTGCCGTGCCACCAAAGGCTGACTTCATTCCATTAACCAGAGCCAGTTGCGTCAGCATCTGGGCGATGCCCTTCAGGAAAGTAGACAGGAAATCAGAGAAGTTAGATTTACCAGTAGTAAAAAAGTCAGTGAGCGTGCTGGCCATCCCGGTGAACGTATTGCTGGTAATCGTCTGAACCTGCGAGTAAACATCGGTCGCGCTGTCTTCAAATTCAGCCCAGCCCTTTTTCGCGCCAGTCAGCCAGTCTCCACGTAACCTGTCCTCTGCCTCATAGTAATCATTCGCCGCTTTGAGCTGCTTCTGATAACCCTCGTCTTCAAGCGAACCGCCAGCATTCTTCCAGCCAGCGGCAAGCTGACTCTTTGCCAGCTCACGTTGTGCCTGACGGTCACTCATCCCTGCACCGTTCACTAATGCAGCCTGCTTCTCTGCCATCTGCGTGACGTATTTCTGCGAGGTATCCATTCGCTTGTTCAGCTGTTCCTGTGCGGTAATCTGATCACCTAACAGGGCTTTCTGCCGTGCCAACTGAAGCACCTGGTCTTTACTCGCCAGCAGGGATTGTTCCTGCTTTGTCAGTGAACGTGAACGCGAGGCCTCCTCCAGCACCTGAAATTTCGCTTCAGTCGTCCACAGATCTTTGCGCTGCTGGCTGATAGTATCGTTCAGCCCTTTATGCTGCTGCAGCGCGCGTAACTGTGCCTGAAGCGCCAGTAACTCGGCCTGGGCAGCATCCGTGCTGCGATCGCCAGCTGATAAAGTGCCCTGCTTTCCGGTTTTCGTCTTTTTGCCAAAAGAAGCGACTCCTTCCCGATCCTTCTGGGTGGTTGCGGTACTTATCTTTCTGGTCGTATCGAGGTATTTACCTGCGCTGATATCAGCCGCATCCCAGTCTTTTTTCAGCTGAGAAACACTGTCGCCATAAGCGCTGGCCATTTGTTCGTTATAGTCCTGCCATCCCTGCAAAGTATCCGTTTTCGCCCAGTCAGGAATGAGATTAATCGCAGCCGCGATAGAGGAAGAAATGATCTGGTTCAGCTTCTGGAAAACGATCGCAACGCTGTAATAAATTGCGTTGAATTCCTTCAGTGTGTTTGATGCCAGCTCAGCTACCCACTGACCGATACTCTGTATGGCCTCAGACGCCCAGCCCTTGATATCCAGCCACAGGCGGCCAAACGGCGTCAGCGAGTCGTAAGCCTGTTCTCCTCGTTTTGCCATCGTATCGCCAAACAGGTCCATAGCCTGCGTAACGGCCGCGGTCTGGTCCTTTTGCTTGATCAGATCGTCAACATGCTTAAGTTGTGAAACGGTCAGGAAATTATATTGTTCATTGAGACTCTGCAGCGCTTTAACGGGGTCTTTTTCGATGTCCTTATAGGCTTTGGTGATGTCCTGCGCCGAGACTATACCGGTCTGAACCGCCAGCGCCGTAGAGCCTGCCGCTTTTTCAAGCTGCTGCTGTGTGAGCGAACCCATGCTAATCAGTTCAGTCATCAGACTCTGAACGGTTTCTACAGTAGCTCCAGTAGAGGCAGCAATAGACTGGGAGGAAGCCATGATCTGGAGCGCTGACGTGCCGGCAATGTTACCAGTCCTGATAATGGCCTTGTTGATTTCGTCGTAGGCGGTGAAGTAGTCCGATCCCGCTTTGGCCGCAATCAGTACAGCACCGGCCAGGCCACCAATTGCGACTCGGGCAGGGGTCACCATCGACAACATCGCTTTCAGCGCATTGCCTACACCGCCAAACGAATCACGGAGCTGACCGCCCTGCTGAATGGCAACCATATAAACAGGCATACCGGAAGCCAGTGAGGTCACAATGTCGGTAATTTGCATCGGGAGATAACGCATCGCGTTGCGGTATTGCCCCGCGCTGATCGCTCCTGACTTCCACGCTTCCTCCTGCTCTTTCAGTCGGGCGATCATCGGTGCAGCACGATCGGACACGCCAAGTTGGGCTGCTTTTAGCTCTAACAGTTCTGCGCGCGTTTTTCCGATTGCTGTAACCTGCTCCTCCAGCGAATCGATAAAGGTTTTACCCGCCGCAGCTGCACGCTGCGCTGCCTGAGCCTGTTCAATGCGAGCCCGCCCCTCTGCGGTCTCAGACTCCATGACCTGCGCCAGTTTAGCTCGGGTCGTCTCAAGCACGCTGTTGTAGCGAGTAAAGTCTTCATCCCCTACCAGCCCTTTACCTCGAAATTTCGCCAGGCTCTCCTGGATCGTGTCCAGTTCATCCAGCGCCTTGTTTACCGGGCTAATTTTATTCAGCAGGTTCTGCAGCTCCTGGCGCTGCTGCTTCAGACTTTCGCTGTTTTTCTTCTGGTTATCGATACCGGTGCGGAACGTGCTGTTCAGGTCATCCGCTTTGCCTGCCGCGGCGGACGCGGTCTCCTGAAAGCGATCCAGTGCCTGATTACCGCGCTCCAGCTCACTGGTATTTACGCGCAGGGAAATCGTGGCGATATCGTTACTCATTCCGCCCTCTCTTTATGCATAATTTTTAGCGCAGCACTTTCCATCACCCGGATGTCCGAAAGCGCGGTTGCCTCGTCGTCGACGTTGTGCAAACGCATCACCCAGGGCAAAACGTTATAGTCGAGCCCGGACGCGCCCCCCATTCCCGTTCGCCATTGCGTACTGACAGTCTGAAACACCAGGAATGAAGTCCATACATCTGGCCAGACGTCGATGTAATGATCGTCGTAATCATCCGGCGTAAGCCCGTATGGTGCCAGGTCTGCCGCTGTGGGTTCAGGCGTATAGAACGCAGAGGCAACCGCTATCAGTTTTTTTCGCGCTGCCCCATCAGCTCGCGGTAGTAGGTTTCCGGGATGGCCTTCATCGCCGCCGGATAGTTTTCCAGCAGCACCGACAGGTTTTCCGCGTTGAATGCATCGGGAAGTGCCCAGCCAGCAATGATTTCCATCAGAAAATCAGTGGCGGTTTTGCCTTCCAGTTTTTCCAGATTAGCCAGCTCTTTGAGTGGCTTATGATTAAACGTGAAGGTCAGCACGCCATCCTCATCGCCGGCGCGCGGGATCGAGACGTTGGCCTTAAATGTAGGTTTTGGCTGAAGGGTGAATTTGGTCGCCATCGATACCTCTTAACGGAAAAAAGCCTCCACAATGGGAGGCATGAAATAGTGAAAGCTCTGACGGCTAGGCGGCAGCGTCAGTCACCTTGTAGAACGTCATCGCCGGTGACTGCAGGTTCAGCACCACACTTACTGTCTCTACCTCGTTAACCGCAGTAGTTGGCGTATCGTCAAAGGACGCCGTGGCCGCCCAGTAACGGTTTTCCTTCGCCTTCGGCACGTACATGTAAGCCGCAACCGTCTCTTCGTCTTCGTCCAGTTGGCGCAGCAACGGATATACCGGGAGAGTTGAGTCGTGAGCGATCGAGTAGGTCTGAGAGACTGCGGATTTATAGGTATTCAGGTTTCGCTGGCGGTCGTCGCTCAGGAACTGAATCTGTGTGGTGTTCTGATCGCCACCAGATTTCGACACCTCAGTAATTTGCGGCAGCTCGGTCCATTCAAGAACCTTGCGGATCGAACCGGTACCGCCACCAGCGGCATATTTGTTTTTGTTGGTGGTATTGATATTGCGAAGAGTTACGGCGCTTTCGGCAATCGCATCAATTTTTGCAATGACGTTATCAACACCGGACCAGTTGCAGTTCACATGAACAATATCACCCACCTTGAGTGCGTCCGCTTCACTCACGGTGATCACCATATTTTCGGCGTTCGTCGCCCCGGTGAAAGATATGGCTGGGCCATAGCCCGATGCCAGATAGACGTGGGCGCCATTAGGCAATGCAAAGCCCATATTGGTTACTCCTTTAGAAACGGGAAAACCGGCAAAGAGCCGGTCAGGTTTAGTAGGTTGTGAGGATTAGCTGGAGATATCAGCTCGATAATTGAGACTAACGGGAACGGTATAAGAGACAGATGTAGTGATCCCGCGGAAAACACCAGGCGTTTGGTCTATCCAGCATGTAAAACCCCTGCCTTCAATCTCCTGCCCCTCGGGGAACAATTCAGCCACGCGGTCAGCCAGAGCCACAACATCGGTACGGCCTATGCCGACAGGGGCCACAACGTTAATCTGGTATACACCTGAATAAATGCGGCAGCGCAATCCAAGGTCTACCGTACGCGGCGTGGCGGGCATGTCATGGACAGCAAGATAGAACGCATCAGATGGCGGTGTAAACGGCACGTTCTCCCATGCAACCGAAATGCCCTCGGCATCAGCCCAGGTACCCAGTCTGGTGGCCAGTGCAGATGCAATATCAGGAATCACTTAGTCACCTCCCTGACAGCTTCCTCAAAAAATCGCTGAAACTCAGCAGCAGTAATGCGGACCATACCGCCCGGAGCCTGGGAAGAGTGCCCCATCTCCAGTCGATACGCGTAAGGGACGTTGTTGCAGAAATAAATAGCCTTCATCCCGACTTTGAACAGGGACAGCGTGTAATTCCCTGCGGCTTTTGTCAGATTTCCGGTTTTATCTACACGTCCCGTTTCATATGTGGTCGGTGCATCAAAAGACACCTGCCAGTTACCGCGAAAGCGTCCGCCCGTATACCCCGGCGGTGTTTTGATATCCATCCCATCAACTAGTCGAGCCTTCTTTTTAAGTCGTCCGGTTTTAGTCAGGTTGGCAGGGTCCGATTTTTGCGCTTCGTTATGGTCGTATACCGCCTGATTGTAAGAGGCTGCCGTCTGGTTGATGCCCCAGAGTTCGGGGTTGCCGACAGGTGACATCATCACCAGTTGATTAAGGATCCGAATGCCGACAGCACGTACGACCGCTTCCTGATTCGCTTTGGCTTTGTCCACGAACGCGGTGATGGCAGCCGTGAACGCCTTATTATCGTCCATGTTATGCCCTCAACTGAGCTTTGTAGCAGAGCACCACAGCGCCCGGTTTCACGGGGTTTGGTTTAACTACGCGGTGGCTTACGCCGTCCACGTCGATCAGATCGCCGGTTTTAATGTCCTTCTCAGCACTGAAGACAATCCGAACATCGCCGTTTTCAATGACGGTTCCGTCAATTTCACCTGGCGCGTAATCCGTCTTAACTCCTGTGGCGGTGAACTGGATATCATCGGAACAATGCTCCACACCACCGATGACGATTAACGAGCCCTTACGCGTGACGTTGTATGCAATGCCGTTCTGCTTGAGCATACGAGTCGTTGTCGCCTGCATTCGCTGATAGTTGATGGCCATTACGCGCGCTCCGCGAAAGCATTGATTGCATATCCACGCCCACCAGCCAGGTCGCCGAGAATAGCCATTACCGCCGGGTAGGATGGTGTGAACACCTCACCATCGGCAACCGCATAGGTCATGGTTACGGCGCCTTCGACACGTTCGGTTTTAACCGCGGCCTCACGAACGCTTGAAAGCAGATCGCCCTCAATCGCCTCGATAGCCAGCATACATTGTGCGGAGGTAACCTGCCGCGGCACCTGGTCGTGTGGGAAATCATGACCATCCAGAACGACATTCACACGTGGCCATGCCAGAGCCTGTCTCGGGTCAGTTTTTGAGCCAACCCAGTCCAGCCCCTCTAGGTAATCCATCGCCTTAATCAACAAAGGAGTGAGGTTGTCAGGCAGTTCAATGCCGCGTATTGCCGCAAACGAGGCAAGATCCTCTTCACTGGCGTAGCTGTTGGCATCAGGAGAGGTGATATCTGTATTGATCATCGAATCATCCTGTTTATGGGGCTTTCGCCCCATTCGTTATTCTCCGCCAGGCGCAGTGAAGGTGATCTCATCAGTGGTTTTCGCCACTCCTTCAACCGTGCCGGTTACCATGAAGGTGCCAGCAACGTCTGATGTGAGTTTCACCGTCGCCCCACCTGCAGAACCGGTCTGAGAACTGGCCGTGCTCAGCGTGCCGCCTGTTGATGTCCATGCGACGGTTTTACCGGATACACCGGAGCCATTCAGCGTGTATTTCAGAGAAACAGTCACCGCGTCTGTGCTGTCAGCGGTTGCGGAGGTTTTATCCGCTGACAGCGTTACTCCCCCACAGCGGATCCCAGCTTAATCAGCACGCCAGCCGTAGATTTGTTGCTGGTGAAGTGCTTCTTCCAGTTACCTGCAGTGCCGATTTTGGTCAGGTCTGGGTTATCGCCTTTGGAGGTATCCCAGCTGTAACCCAGCAGGTCGACATTCACCACGCCTTCAGCGCGGTATCCGATAGCCAAGTTTTCCTGGTCGTTGATGTCGTAGGAACGGAAGCCCGGCGCCTGAGACTCGGTGACGGTAACCGCTCCGGCCACCAGCCCAAGGATCGCATCAGCGTCCATGGTGTCGGTAACCAGCACAGGTTTACCCAGGGTGCCTGGTTGGCCACCGTAGACCACCACGCCTGCTTCTTCGTAGATTTTGTTGGCGATCGCCTCATCCACGATGTCGAAGTAAGTGGCGGAGTGCATAACGAAGAGGACAACACGGTTGAACTTGTCGCCGTACTTACGCAGGCCGCGCGTCAGGGTCTTCTTACCGTCTGTTTCGATATCGGCGGTGACCACCATGTCGGCGTTAGCACCAATCGCCGCAGTCAGCGCTTTCAGGCCATATTTCACGTAGCCTTCCAGCGTCGCGTCAGCCACATCAGTGCCGATCACTTCGGAGAACTCGTCAACCGAGCGGCCGCGGCGTTTGAACGCTTCTTCTGTTGTTTCGTATGGACCGTATTTCCACGGCGCTTTGACGGATACGGCTTCACCGGCACCAATCTTCTTACCCGTCACTTTTTCGGTGGAATTAACGTCACGCGATTCGATAGAGCCGCCAACCTTGTAGAAGGCACGCTTGCGGAAGTCGCCTTCAATCAGCTCGTTATCCAACAGGATCGCTCCGTTGGAGGACGCGTTGAAAATAGCCAGGTTGTCCTGGCGGCGCTCGAGGAAAGCGGTCTGCGCCAGGTCGTCATAAATAATCAGGTCACTATTAACAGTGGTAGGCATGGGTTAATCCCTTATTTCGGAAGTTTGAGGAAGGCCTGCTGGCCATGCTTGCGGATGTAGTCCGCTTTGTCGCTGGCGCTCATTTCGGAACGTTTCAGGCTGCCACCGCCGTTTGGTTTATGTCCGCCCGCGCCGGTACCTTCTGCGCGTGGAAACAGATGCGGAGCCGTCTCCTTAAGAGACTCCGCCCATTCGAGTGGACTCAGTGGCGTTTTGCCGTCTTTACCGAACAGAACATCGCCATTTGCATCAACTGCTACGGCCTCGCCTTCGTCGTTGAGCTGGAATGTGCCTTTGGCACGCAGAATCAGATCGTCGGATGCTTCCGGCAGCGCGCCAGCTTTTGAGGCTGCAGCACGGATTGCATCGCCCAGAACTCGATCCCGGAATTTGTTGGAGAACGCTTCGGCTTTGTCGGCGCGTTCATTTGCGGCTTTAATCTGCTTATCAACGTCAGCACGCAGACGCTCGGTGCGCTTATCGAGCACCTCATCAATTTTCCCGGCGGCAATCAGCTTTGCCTCTTCGTCGTCGGAAAAACGCTGGAGGATCCCACGTACAGCATCAGGATCGATACCATCGAAGCGCGACAGGGTTTCTTTTTGCTGCTTGATGGTGCCCAGCAGCTCAAAGTTTTTTGATTTCAAGCCAGTGACTTCGCTGGTCACACGCTCATCAATCAGCTTCTGGATTTCTGGGGTGATTTCGATACCACCGCCACCGCTGCCCTCTCCGCCGCTTTCAGGTGCGTAAAATTTCAGAAGCATGTTTCGAATTAACATATTTTCCCCTCGGGATTTTGCCGGGCCTCGCCCATAAAAAAGCCCCGGCGGATACCAGGGCGTGAAGTAAGATGTGGTTGTTAGTTGTCTGTGCCTGAGAGCTGCTTAAGACGTTCCAGGGATATCCATTCGCCTTTGTCAGTAAACATATCAGCCAGGTTGATTTCACCCGCGCGGAACAAACGGCCACGCTCGGCACCCAGTACCTGATCCTGGCGTTGTGCCGGCTGGCGCGCGAGCCATTCCAGATACGAAGTTTTCCCCGGTACCTGCCCATCCATGCTAGCTCGAGTCCCCTCGTCCATCTCGCCGATATCGATGCCAAGTTCGCGCCACGACTTGAGGATCAGGGTTTCGGTAGAACGGCAGCAGAAATGAATCTTCCCGGGTCCCTGCAGGTAAGGCACCTTATGCCCGACCGGCTTGTTATCCAGGGTGTAGCGCAGCAGGTCACGAATAATGCAGTCGTGGCTGGTTTTATTGTCCAGAGTAGACAGCCACTGCTTACCTTTCACGATATCGCTGTTGGCACTTGTGAAGCTGTTGCGTGCTGTTGCAGCCAGATGATTCACAGCTGTTTTAGCGATGCTGGCGGCGTTTGCCCTGCTCATCTGCAGCGCGCCATCGCGATAGTCTTTGTTGGCGTGACCACGAACATTTCGCGCGATAGTTTCTACCGTGTCGCCGGCAAGATAACCCCTGCGGACGGCGTTCACGATACGCGCCAGCCTGTCCGATTCCAGATTATCCGCCCACTCACTCAGCAGCCGCCCCTGAAAGGGCTGCGCCATCGCCGCGGCATAAACAATATCGGCAGTGATGCCCTGCAGCGGATATCGCGCTAGCACCTGAGATGGTAGAAGGGAATCGAACAGGCTCAGCTGATAACTGGCTTCGTTCTTTGCCAGTGCCACCAGCTCATTTTCGAGCCCCGCCTGCATGGACGCTACGGCTTGATGGTTAAGTTCGCGCACGCTGCCCAGTAAACTCTCCAGACGGTTAACGGTGAAGCTCTCAGGAGGCAATCTGTCCAGCGCATCGAGCAGGCGGGCTGACAAATCCGCGTCCGTCTCGTTAAGCAACTTCACCATCCGATTTGCCACACCAGTGGCGTAGCGACTTAACCAGACGGAATGTGCGATCGACTCATCGCGCAGGCTTTCGTTAATGGTGGCCATATCAGCCTCCGGTCAACGTGGGTGCCTGATTGCGAAGCGCATCAATAACCTCGTCCGGGCTGTCTGCCGGGTCAATGAGATCGAGCTTCTGTAGCGCGCGAATCATATCGCTGTCGCGCAGCGCACCGGACTGCCAGGCGTTGACGATCGCCGTCACCATGCCCGACTCAGCAACCTTCGCAATGAATTCCTGATTGATGGTGTAACTCGTCGTTTCGCCCTTGATGCCGAGGTATTTCGCACACCAGCCAAGCGCCAGCGTATAGGCTTCAGAAACGTTTGAAACGCAGATACCGAGCACCGATGTTGAGGATGTTTGCTCACCGCTCGCCTGGGTTGCCGTCTTCGCCGTGGCGTTCTGCTCAATCAGCCGGGCGCCAAGCTGCACCATGTAATCGCGTTTGCTGTCCATGGCCTCTTTAGCCAGCATGTTCGGCTGCGCCTGGGCATAACCAAACGAGCCCTCCTTAGGAAGCAAAAGCGGTGATCGGGAACCAATTTTCACGCCCTTCTTCTCGAGGTGATCGCGCCAGTTGGTATCGAGCCCGGTCATATACGGCTGCACCTGGCCACAAAACCATACGCTGTCTTCATAGTCAGCGCTGTTTCGGTAATGTCCGTGGTTTATCTCCACCAGCGCGGCCAGGGGGGAATCATCGATAGTGGGATCGTTGTTCTGAGCACCGACAAAGGTGAACGGGATTTCGTCCCAGTAGTCCTGCCCTTTGGGCTTAGGACGGTATTCACTGTCAACGGTGTATGTTCCGCTTGCTGTGCCACCAGCCCGGCGCCATACCCGGCAGATGAACCGCCCTTCTTCCAGCGCCAGCTCGCGGTACTGGATTTCATCCTTGTAAGCATAGCCATCCGGCTCTTCTACGCATTCGCGCAGGATCACAAGCACCAGCTGATCGCGTCCGTTAATTCGCTTTGTTCGCCAGTTGATAATGTTCTCTGCCGGATAGCGGAGAATGATCGCCTCATCGGAGGCTTCAGCGTAATCGACGTAAATGCCCTCTCGCGCAACCTCCAGCACGTTCTCTGCCACCAGTTGCGACTGCTGATAAATGCTGGTACCGGCTCCGTCAGCATTGTCCAACAGGTACTTAAGCTTCTCCGGACCGTTAAACGTGGGGTCCTTGCGATACGCCATCCCAAGCATGCCGATCTTCGTATTGCCGGCAATGGCGTAGAACACCGCTCGGCTCAGATAATCTTCGTTGCGTTTGCGGTTACGCGTGGATTTATCGGTTGGGTCGAGATAAGGCAGATATTTATTACCCGCCGCCTTTACGGCCTCAGCTCCTTTGCAGAAGTCCCTGTATTTCCGCCAGGCAGCAGAAGCCGCCCGGTGTTCTGGTCGAACCCAGGTGATATCGTCGTTTGCCATATCAGAAAGTTGTGTCCATTGTGATTGAGTATGCCGGCTTCACGATCGGATAATCCTTCACGATGAAGTACCCACCAGCATCATTGGGGTGATCGTTATCTGCTGATTTATCCGGTTCTCCATTGGCCGCCCAGATTTGCTGTTCGAGGCTTTCGGTATAAACCGGGCAGTTCTGGACGTTCACCAGATAGCGGCGTTCGCCGTTGGCGTTACAGAACATGGCGTTCATCGAGTTGATACGGTCCTTAACCGGCGGGTTGGCATCATCAACAATGACGCTGAATCCGGCATCGTTGAGCTGAGCAATATCGGTCTTGCTGGCGTTCTGCGATTTGCGTGAGTCACCAGAGGCATCCGGATAGATGTAAATCTCCCGGCTTTTAACGTATCGGCCATCCTCGTAGCGCCAGAACTCTTCCTGGATACGCTTAATCATCGCTGGCGTATCGTAGACCTTCACCAGCTCACGGACCGCGCGCGGCAGGCCATTACGCTTAACGTGAACAATCGCGGCCATTTTTCCCACGTTGAAGTCCATACCAATGAACAGCGGATCCCCGTCCTGAATCTCGTCAGAACAGTTATTCAGCTTACGGTTAAAGGTGTGGTAAATGGTTCCGCTATTGAGGTTTGTGAACTTCCCGCGCAGATAGGCCTGAATCAGTTCATCAGGGTAAGAACTCAGCAGCGATGGGATGTAATCAGGCGGCAGATTCTTCGCATTGTCAAACGTGCTGGCCTGAATCAGGCCATACAATGCGGCAAGCTCTGGCTTTTCACGTACCGCCTTCACGAACTGCTGGTAGACGAACTTGAACCCTTCTGGCGTGGTCGTGACGTCAATACCGTTACGCAGACCATCAACCTTGTAACGCATACGAGCAATGATTTTTCGCCACGCCTGCTGCGCTTTGGCAGCCGCCATGACGTCCAGCTCATCCACCATCGCGTTACCGATTTTGAAACCAACTATCGAGCCGGGCTTCTCCATCGAGCGGCAGATTGTCGTCCCGCGATAACGCCGTCCCTCGTAGAAGTGAACCTCTTTGTTCCCCTCATTGATTTTCACGCTCAGCCCCCAGTCGAAGGCCACCTCTTCAATCGTCGGGTAGAAGATGTCACGAATCTGCGGGTATGTCGGCGCGAAGTAACCTTGGTTAATCTTCGGATGCTCCCACATCCCTTTGCAGATGCCGCCACAACCCACCCATGTCTTACCGGAACCGAACCCGGCAACGTAGGCTTTGAATTTGTGCTGCATCGCGAGGAACCGCGCCTGAGGAATGTTAAGTGTCGGGCTGATCCCCATCGTCTGCCCTCGCATCCACTACGTTGATATTGATCTGCACTGGGGTTGGTTCATCGTCCTCACCATCACCGGCCAACTCTTTACGGAGTTTCTCAACCTCCAGCTGCCGACGTTCGATTTCAATCTGCTGCAGGCGCTGCGCAAACTCGCTATCCGCCAGGCCGAGGCGCTTCATGACAGCTTCGAACATTCGCTCGCGGCTGATTGCTGTGATTTCGACGCCATTTTTGCCGACCTTTACGCCGGAGTATGCGAGCCTGGAAACGGCCGGGAGTTTGCGTGTATCAGGGAAGTAAGGCTGGCCAATGCCGTCACCATTACAGCGCGGGCATTCGGGGTTTGGTTCTCGATTGTGGTCGTAACCGTAACCACCAACATCGACGGGCTCGCGCTTATCGCGTTCTGTAGCTTCCAGCCGCTTCTCTTCGAACTCCACCATATCTCGCCACTGGTATTGATGGCCAAAGCCCCAGCAATAACGACAAGCACCGCGGCGATACTGCGAAAGCTGGTTTGCATCGAAGGTGGCGAGCTGCCACATCTGCGCGAGGACTTCATCGGCACTGCCAAGCGTGCGCACAATGGAGGCTTTCTGTTGCTGCGCAATAGCCTGCGCAACGTTAGGATTCGCCATGAGCTGACGACCGTAATTTGGGTCACTATAGCCAGCACGTGCAGCGGCGGCTGTGGCGTTATTGTCCTTCAGGTATTCCGCGACAAATAAGCGCTGCTGAGCGGTAAGTCCATCATCATCCAACAGCTCATTTGCGCTTTTATCTTTCTGCGCAGGTTTTTGCGCAGTTTGCGCAGTAGGTTTTTTGATATATCGACGGGCGGTAACGTAATTCAGTCCCTGCGCTTCACACCATTCCTTTGGTGATACGCCGGTTGCGGCATGTTCGGACAGGAACCGTTGCTGAAGCTCGCCCCAGTCCGGTTTTGCCATTGCTCACTCCAATAAAAAAGCCGCACGATGGCGGCTACTGTCTGTATATCAGGGTGTTGCTTCGCTTTAACCCTAGGTAAAGTGGGTACTCAGCCCGTCAGTGGTGGGACACTGACGCATTTAAAAGCGGAGAAGTGGCTGAGTTCATTTTTCACTTTCAGTTAAGGAAACCCCATGGAAATGACTGATCGCCATAATTTCACCCGATTCCCTTATCGTCGCGATGTTAGAGAAAACGGTGATATCAATAATGGTGGATTTGACCTTATACAATTCCCGGAAAAGATAAATGACATCCATGAAGTTCACGATTTCCCGTGGTTTAAAGATTTCATTGCTGACGTCAACAGCATAGATGGCTTGTTTATGACTTTAGGATGCGCTATCGGCTATGAGGAGGATATGCTGTACGGGTACATCGACTTCTCATTACGACCGAATATACCAGCCACCATTAAAAACGACCTTGTAAACCTCGACGATCATTTTTACAAATATCTCTCGCAGGCCATGCAGGATGAGGAAACCCGCCAGAAGGCCATTCAATACACTCAGAGTATTTTCCTTTGGCTTGCATCGCCTCTTGAAATCTACGGCGAAGAGTACACAAAAGTGAATCTGACATTTCGTGAGAAGAACCAGGATGGGTTGGCGTGGGCGTTTGGTCACTTATGTTATTTTTTAACAAAGCAATTTCCCTCCAATCTGTAGATCTTTTGTTATCTAAAAAGGCCAGGCGTTAACATAAATTGCGTCAATAGTCGCAGTACCGCTCACCATTCGTTGGTCGCATTGGTTCAAACCTCCACTCACTTGAGTTTCCACTATGCGACCTCTTTTCTCAGACCATCAATTTTGAAAACGGTGTGCATCTGAGATCCGATAATCACCTTTCCTGCAAATGAATGAGAGACAATACCGAACGCCAGCATGTTACCTACCGCGGCGCCAGTCTGTTCTTTCGCTCAGAAGCGATAACTATCTATCCCAAAGTAAAGGCGGATGATACCTTGGGAGAACGCTATCGCATAAGCGCGGTTAGGCTAGCGTTCAGCTGTAAGACTATCTACTATCAGCGCGTGCGATGCGCATAAAAAAGCCACAAGCGAACGCAAGTGGCGTGAGATTTTGAGATAAAAACTTACCTAGAGACTAATTTAGGTGATAGGTAACGGCCTTAATAGGCAACCTGAGTGCCCTTGCTGCACACCATATCCTTCTAACGCGAAGTAACCCTGAAGTCGATAACCACCTTTATTCCAATAAAGGTGTCTTTCGTGTGGTCCGCTGACTTGAATTAGAAGAGAGGAAGAATTAAGACCACTAAGACTCTCGCCTTCATTTAAGGGGGTGAAATTTTCAACCCAGAAAGTAAGAGTCGCAGTGACATTAAATTTACTTTCCCCATCACACACAGCATATTCGCAATCATCACTATCAAATTGAATGTTAAGGTATATTTTTTTGTAATTATTTTCTTCCAAAAATTTTCTAAAAGCTTTAGCATTCTTCGACAAAGGCTTTAGATAACATTCATTCGTGTGTGCCTTCTTAGCAGGAAAAGATAGTTCTTTCGAAACCGAATATGCTTTCCACGCAAAGAACGCTGCTACAACGCCCACTAAGAAACCTAATAAAGCCATTATGTCACTAATTGTCATAGTCACCTCACATTATAAGAGACCATATCATGCATTATCACAGGCACTCAGTGAATACCTTCTTTCAAGTCTATCCCTTTTGGGGGTGACGACCGTTGGATGCGGCAGTTCGCTTGCCAAGCTCTTGGTCTATCTCAATGAGATGATTTTGGATGTATATCGCATTTATGCTTACCAGATCATTGCGTTGCGCTTTAAGTTCGGCAATTCTGGACTGGATGTCAGGTTTTGATAGGTTTTCGGACACAGTGCGGTTAGCTGTCTTTGCGCTGTACCCGCCCGAATAGCCGCTTGCGTGGCATCTAAATCGATGAGGTACTCGCGAAAGAACATTTCTTGCTTGTCGGTGAGTGCCATTTGAAAACCTCTGGAGAGATTATGGACGCGTTAAAGTTTTCAACATTATCCCGCATGCTTAGTCAGCACGGAGAAGATCTTCAATTTAAAGCAGAAAACCTATTTGAACGTGTTTACAATTACTGGAACAAGTCGCAAACACTTAACTCACAGATAAAATTTTCCAAAACTGCTGATGGAATCGAAATTGTTATCCCACAGTGCGATTTTCAGTGCTTTGGAGAATCCAAGATAAGGTTCTACGACTCTAAACCTGTTAACGAGATTACGTTTTTCACAAAGGGAAGCGATAAAAAATTACCTTTTGCCGTTTTTCATATCAATCAAGATAATGAGTTAAGCGTTCCCGGCAATGCTGAGGCACCAATAGTAGATTTAGACTACGCAAGGTCAGTGGAAGAACATTTCATGAACGAGCTTATTATGGCAGCCTCAAAGGCCTGTCTTGTATAGCAATCCAAGCCATTAAAAAAGCCACTCGAAAGTGGCCTTTTTTATGGCAAAAGCAAACCGCCCGGAGGTGGCAACGATTCACAATGTTATTTTTAGCCTATCTCTGATGGCAGCATTTGTACTCTGGAAGGTTTCCTGCACTTTCATTGCACATGCGTCAATTTCTTTATATGCATGCTCATGGTTCAGGTTCCCTTTCATTGTTTTCAGGTAAGTACTATTCCCGATTTCCAAGAATTCTTTGATTTTTGATAGATTTGTACCTAGTTCTGGAAAGTAAATAAAAAGTATAGTTTCTAACCTATCATGCAATCCGGACTCAAGCGGTTCCTTTGCCTGTAAATCTTGACGCTGAGTCTCAGTTATTTTACCTCTGAGAACAAGCAACTGATTTAGTTGATAAATCCCTATGTATTTTTGCCACCTTGAAATCAGAGAATGGAGTTCTTCCCCCTTTTCCCTCATTACCTTGTTTTTTTCCTTTTCCTTCTCATAGGAGATTTGTTTTTCCCAGCGTTGATCAGCAAATTTGTTAGCTAAAAAAGCACCGCATAATGCACTTAATGCACCAATCACAGCAGGCCAGAGGCTCATGCACAGCTCCATTGATAATTTCTAGATGAAGTGGAGCATGATACATTATTTGGGATTCAGTTCGCTTCGCGACACCTCAAACTTCCTTATCGCCGCCTTATCCAGATTGCATTGCCCCAGCGCAGTATAAAGCTGAGCGTTCAACTCCAGACTTGCCTGCCACGTGAACGGAAGCACCATTCCGGGAATCGGCGTGTCTGCTGTCAAGTCAGCGCTTATCGGCACCACCGGAGCCGGAACGTAAACTGTCTGCGTATTCCCGCAGGCTGTAAGCAGCGGCAGAAGGAACAAGCTGTTTAGCACACTGATCGTCTTCAAGCGCCTGTCTGATGTAGACAATGCGCGTCTCGCCCTTTTGAGCCAGTTCGTTCTTTGCATTCTGGGTAGCCTGTGAGATGTCACGGATAAGGTTCATCGTGGTGATCACGTTGTTGGTGATCACCTCTGATGTATCTGCCCTGGCCGTCGCTTTATCGCGCTGGTCTTTGTAGGTGATGGCGTTGTCGCGGTAGTGGTTAATCGCCCAGGCCATGGAAATCAGCAAGCAGATAACGACAGCACAGATGATGGCTGTTATTCGGCTCATTTCTGGCCCCACTCGCAAACTTCACGCTCAATCTCGCGCCGGGTGATCAGCCCCTTCCACTCCTTGCCACCGGCATACGTCCAGCGCTGCAGCTCTTTGCATGCTCCCGGAACATCACCGGCATTCAGTTTCTTCAGCAGCGTCGATCTGCTAAACGCTCCAGTTCCCACGTTGTAAGTGAAGGAGTAAAGTGCGGCACGAGTGGTTTCGGGAACATGGACCTTTAACAGCGGGTCGATAGCTGCAGCGACCTTGCGAAGGTCGGATTGAAGCAAAGCGTCACATTCTTTGTCGGTGTAGCGGTGTCCGCGACGAATATCAGCGCCGGTGTGACCATCGCATACAGTCCAAACACCAACGACATCCTGGTAAGCGTAATAGCGACGCCCTTCAAGACCATCTGCATTGCCCAACATTACGGCAGCAATAGTGATTGCTCCGGATCCGCCGACAATTGCACCCACCAGCTTATTTCTGAGTGTCGTATTCATCTCGGTTCCTACTGCGGCGGTTGTCTTCACGGATCTTGAAATAAAGATTTGTCAGATACGTCAGTACGGCAACGATGATACCCGCCAGCACACCGATAGCATTCCACTGCTCGGGACTGAAGGCGTTTAGAATGCCGTTGAGGATGCTGCCGGCTGAGGCGCCGTAAGCAACACCTGTGGTTAATTTGTCCATGCGATACATACTCTCACCTCGCTTCAGGCGGGTGCAGTGTTTGAAAGGCCTATGATCATAAGGGGGTTTAACAGGGGGAATAGCGATTATAGTTTCGCGAAGCTAATCGAAAAAAAACCGCCAAATGGCGGCATTATGGAAGTAACTACCAGCACTGTTGTTAGCTGAAATTATTAACTTTTATCGCTCAGGACGCATTCGCCATGTTCCAGAGGATTGCGTACATCCGATCCGACTGAATCATTTGTGATTTTGTAGGTTATAAGCTTTGCTTTTTTATTGAATACCATGGAAATAGCAGGGCCAGATAATTTTTTCTGGCTATCCATATTGCCGAAAACATTAATATTTTCAATCTGACCATCGGCATTAGGTACGGAACCATTGAAATAAAGTTCGATACCATAGTGCTGCCCCACCTTGTCTTTCCAACTGGCATATCGATGCCATCCGTCTTCTTTTTTAACGTCCTGCCAAGTGACGATGGTGCTTGTTTTAGAATGATTGGGGGTACATTTGAAAACTAACATCGTAGGCTGGCTAGTAGCATGTGCGGAACAAACCAAAAATAGTGAGGCAAAAACAACTTTTCTCATGGGGTTACCTATTGAAAAGAGGACGATTATACACTGTAGATTGATAATCGTCATTTATGTCCAGAGAAAATAACAAGATAGCGAGGTTTGATAGGCATTTACGTTCGTGACAGCTTTGGCTCTTCAATACGTCCACTTATCACTTCGACCTCTCCATTGTTGGCGAGATCATCTCCACGAGTCACATACCATGCGCCGTAGATAGTTTCACCCGACTCTAAATCGTCGATTTTTTCGTGCACGTAGTAAGCTATCTGCCTGCTGCCATTGTACTGAATCCAGTAATAGCCTTCTCTCATCATTACCCCCCTCCTATTCGATATAGAAAGTATAAGAGGCAATGAATAGTGATGGTTTTAGAAATTCTAAAATCGCTATGAAGCAAAAAGCCCCACGGGGCTAACCGCAGGGCTTTAAACGAAGGCAATAACCCATCGTTAGAGCAAAATTACCACAGATTCGGGAAAAGTAAATAGCTCACGATAAAATAATGCCCTATTTTGTTATCTGCTTGAGCTGCGCATCAGCCCACGCCTCTTCGATATCAAACTTGGTAATGAGCTGATCGTAGAAAGGCTTAACAGACTTCTTCCAGGTATCGAGGCTGATTGCATCCGTTATCTGGCACATCGCGGCGTAAGCCTCAGTTGATGGAATTCGTTCATACCCGCGCCCGCTGCAGCGCTTGCAATCAGCCAGAACCGGAACACCCTGCTGTTCTGTAAGAGCCTGATTAACGGCTTTCCCCCGTCCATGACAGTCTCTACAGGCACAACTAACGACCCTCTTACCCTTACAATGAGGGCAGAGAACGCGTGCAACCTCCCTGACCTGCCTGCGTACCTCATAGTCGGAAGGGTGAATATCTTCGACGCCCATATGCAAAGACATCTTCACGAATTTCTTCTCTTTTGCCGGAGTGTGAGACTTCATGCTGAATACCTCAGCGTCTATAAACCCTTCCCGATTACAGCCATCGCACTGCTTCACACTGGCAGCGCTGCGGGAATAGTCCTCGAACGCGAAGGTGGCCAGCTGGTGCATCACTAATGGCTTAACCCTGGCATCCAGTTTGCGAAGTGCAGCAACCCGATCGCACTTAGTCAACGCGTACTGGGCCAGCAATTCGATCGCCCTCTCCCGGTCATTGTTGCTGATACCCATCTTCCCGAGAAAAGCGCTGTAACCCAAAGCTGCCCGTTCCTGCGTCATGCCCATCGCAGCCATGATATCCGTTCCGGTCAATGAGTCTGACGCAGTAGACCGGGGAGAGTCGCTAATCATTGTCGATTTGGCGAAGTGATATTTGAGGGTATTTTCAAGATTCATGCGGTCTCCAGCTCGGTAATGGTGAGTTCTAACTTCCCGCCCTTAACGACAGGCATTTTCACAACGCGATAGTCGACAACCTGGCAGTCATCCAGCCAGAATCCCGCCTTGGTCAAAGCGTCGAATGCAGCCTTCTGCAGGTTATCCAGATCACGGCGCCGGCGGTCGGGCATGTGACATTCAATTAGGATTTTGAGTGGTGCAGCCGTCCGGATATTAAGACGAGCGCTTCGAATGACACTGGCCACCGCATAGCGATACGCGACGCCATTTGCGCTAATGTGAGTGCGCCCGCGGTTGTGGCGGTAATACCGGTTGTTGCTCGGCGGCCAGGGCAATGTGATTTGATATGTCTTCACGTTCACCCCCACATCCGGTTTCGCCAGCGGCTGTCCGGGCGCGCTGGTGTATTTGAGGTCGGCAAGAATGCACTGACAGTCCAGGTCACGTAATCCGGGTTAAGGCTGCGCTCAACCCGAACGCCGCGCGCTTTGTAACGCTTAACCAGTTCGTCCGCCTGTTCGGTGCTGCAATCGGTGTGGTGGAACCAGGTCTTCTTCATCCCCATCACCCCGCAAAGCCAAGCAGCTGTGCGGCGACATTTTCTGCTTCATCACGACTGCGGAATGAACGGGACAGGACCCATCGCCAGAGGACATCGAGCGCAGCTTTGTAGAGCTGCTGGAACTCGAGTTCATCCATGTTGGCGAATGAGATGCTACGAGGATGCTTTTTGAGTGTGCCGTCAGGTAGCTGAATGGCATCAAAGTGCCCTGCCTCAACGATCACCCATGAGCGGTAAGCATCGAAGGATTTGCACAGGCTAATGCCATTTGTGACGCGCCGGTAAGCAACCTGCTCAAGATACTGTTCAGCAGCGTCGATCAGCGCACCCTCATTCCCACCATAAGAAGCCAGGAACTTGGCGTAACCAGTAATCAGCTTCCGCTCGTTGCTAGAGATAGCCCCGCCAGTTGGTTCCCAGTATTCAAAACCGAGATTGAGAAGCGCGAAAAAGCGCCGGTGAAATGCCGGGTTTCGTACCCGCCTGAACTCGGCAACAAGAACATCGCCGAGCCGGGTTTTGGATTGCAGGATATCGCTGGTCTCGGGCGTTGCCGGGATCAGTATTCCTGAGTGGTGTTTGATAAGTTGTAATTCTAGCGCCATGGTTCTCTCCGTGGCGCATCAGGTATAGGGTGTTCAGGCCTATGAAAGAATAATATCAGACGGTGGTGTAACTCGGTACCCCAGTCGTTTTGCAAATTGCATGAACCCGTTGAGAGTGAATATTTCTTCCTCTTCGAGTAACGGTCGTAATGAAACTATTCCATTTACTCGATAAACCAGATATCTCCCTTCCGCCGGGAAGCTATAGATAACTGCTTTATCGGCCCTTCTGACCACGTCGTACCATTGATCATCTGCATTAAAGGCATCTGCACTACACACTATTTCCCCCAGAGCGACTTATTGACGCTGTAAACAGTAATCGGGAACAGCCAGGGGAACGCAAACAGCGAAACTCTTTGAAACTGCTCCAGTGAAATTCACGCGATTAATAAAACCACTCGTCAGCGCTTTCCCAGGTCTCCTGCAGGATATGTTCAACCTCTTTCTTGTCGCCCCCGAAAACAGTCAAACCATCATTACTGGCACGCCTAATCGTAAGCTGGCAATCATCAAACTGCTTGCTGAGTCTTTTGAGCAGTTCTGACTCGAGTGCAGGTATAGCTCCATCAGGAAGTTTCTTCATGCGATCAATGGTTAACTCGATTTTCATTTTTCCCTCCGCAATGAAATACTGTATGCATATACAGTATGTATATAAACACATTTTTTAGTTTTTGCAATAATTTAAGAGTGTTAGAACGATAGAGCGCTTGCAGGTATCTGTTTTGAGAACGTTATAGGATGGATCACGGATTTGGAGGTCAACAATTGTGTTGAGCGGAGAGGCTGAACCCGCCCCTCCCCTCGGAAGGGAAGGCGAGTAACCACTGACATGTTCTTTACTGAATTAGCAAAATTAATGAACAAATTGCTAAGCTGAATACTGAAAAGTCGAAACTAAACCCGAAGTTAGAGTTGTATCCGATTGTAGACGCCTCCTGCCCCATCAATGCGGTGGAAAACATCTGAACGGTAATGCTCAAATTTTCTAACTTACAGCCCCGAAATGGGGTTTATTACAGGTGTCGCATGAGATTGACTGAAGATTACATTTCCCTCCGGAACATCTTTACGAGCAGAAAGAAAGCCTGTCCTTCCAAGCATCCAGATGGAGGATATTGCTGGCATGGCCAGCAATAGCCAGTGGCGTACATACAACGGTAGCGAGAGCCCACGCGTGATATCACAAAACATCCTATGCTAGATGGCGGCCCACTCGGTGCTGAGTAATGAGGAACTGGACAAGGTTATGGCCAAAAATGATCAAGATCGGGGCATCAGTCAAATAACTGACAATTTCATCAGCAGGCTATAGCTCTTTTGCTTTCACCCAGCCTTTCGCATGGATATACTCAATATCGTGCAGTACCTATAACTACAGGAAAAATAATGAGTACTCAGCGACGTGAAGTGTATCTGGTCTTGAAACAACTATCAGATGGCCGGTTGTTTTATGTGGAAGGATTGAGAAGCGCACGCATGTACTTTTTTGATGGGCATGTTCGGGTACTCACTTCCCCAGGTGGCTCAGCGAACTTTATTGAGTTCGAACCTGCTGAACGCCCTATGCAACTTTTCCATTTGCCAGATGAAGAAGGTTCTCAATGGCAGGCTGCTTTCCATGATTTCGGCTGCTCGCCTGAGTTAGGAAAACCTGAACTGGAATACGTCATCTTTGTTGGCGCCTATTCCGACGACCGCGAACGTACCATCGAGCTGATGAATATGGGAATGACTCATGCGTGGGAAATCATCGAAGGTAAGTGCGAACTGCGCGAAGGTGAGTTTGAAGAAGAATGGTAATTAACACCTCGACAAGTTTGAACTCAAAACGATCTACGATAATTCCCGTGTCTTCCCGAGATAGTTCATGGCCGCTGATTTGACATCACCCTTGGCGAAGAGTCACAGCCAGGCAGCGACGAGTTGCTTGGCCAGACCTCGAAGCAAATCCGGGGCATTTCTACCGCCAGAGTTATAGCAGACTGACGTGCAGCACTTTTGACTATCCGGTCATTGTCAGCATTATCCTGCGCTAATTAACTTTTGTAATATCAGGCAGTTTATTTCTGAAGACTACTTTCACGAATGCATAGAGGGAAGCATGAAAAAGCCACAGCAGATTTACGACCTAGAAATTCCTGACGACGACTATAAAATGGCAGCGATCATGGAGCGAGATAAGTTGAATTTTGAGTCTCCCGATAAATGGGTTTATGTGGGTGGTGACAGCCGAAATCCCGGCTTTGCAAAGGTAGGGATTACGATGGGCGATTTGACATCCCGCTCATACGGTACCAATAACCCAAATTTCTACCTGTTCTGCGCATTTCAGTGCCAGCAAAGCATAACGGAAGAACAGCTAAAACACATTGAAAGAGCCGTCATCAGCTACCTTGATGAGATATTCTGCGACGATCATGGCCGTACAAAACGTGCGCGTCACGCAGAGTCACAACGCCTGTCAGAGTGTTATTACGATGTAGATTTCGAAGATTTTTTTGTCCATGTGCATGACTACCTGATGGATAATTGCGTTAGCTATTTCCAGACTTGTGTTTACGAAAATGAAGAGGGTTGTGATGAAGGCTATGCGCTTGCATGGAATTTCAGCTCTCTTCTGAAACCCGAGGTCAAAAGGTATTTCCTGAGAAGAATCCTCCGGGGGTGATAAATTAAGAACCTCCCTCACCTACAAAAGCGCCCGTTGAGGCGCTTACTTTATGGGCGTTAAGTTAGTTAATACTATATCAGTGGGTATAAGTTTTCTTAAGATTTAGGCTGGTTGTGGAAATGATTGACTGAAGTCCCGGATAAAACCCATCTTACCCATGAATAAACAGACGCTCGTTATGAAACTCCCGGTTCCTTGGGGCAAAAGCGAATCCGAGCAGATGTATTAACGCGAAAACATGCTCAATGAAACCTACTGTTCCGGCGTAATGTTCTTTAATATTAATTCACTCGACTGATTTGCTAAAGACGCAAACCACCACATTATATGTTCCAAGGTAATGTTAAATTGGTTGATTATCTACATTGTCATATCATTTTTAACAGGTTGCTGTAATTTGTATGGCCGCTTTCGCGGCCAAAATCATTGCAGAATATTTTGTTTTATATGTGTCAAATTTCTGATATAAATCCAAAGCTATCGATCATTGCACTCTTCATTTCGCGGACTTCATTATCCTTTACCATATAAACTTCATTATAGAAATCAACTATGGACTTAAAGAATATTATTTTATAATACTCATACAATCCGTTGACTATGAGGAACTTCTTGAGATCAAATTTATAACTTTCTCTCGGGTTGTCATCCAAATCACCTTCGATAAAATGTTTTTTATTTTTACTCGAAGACGTTTTATGATAAGAATAAGATGAAAGGTCTTCTTTATCGATAGTGTCTGGGATTATTTTCCGAAACTCTAAGTCAATATCAAACTTATCTCTTTTTTCACCTTTTATTACATTCAGGAAGTCTAGTTTTAAAATTGACCCTATAGAAGTATAACTGGTTAAGGTGACAAAAGTATCATTCAGTGTACTTTCCCCATGAACCCCTCCGCCCAATAATAATTCGTCAAAGGGTTCTGAAATTTCTTCATAAGTCAGATTGGCATATTTTTCAAATCCAGTAATTTTGAAAGTTTCAAGTGTAATCTCATTTAAAAAAGATAAATTATCTAAATAGTAGAGAAATTGTAGTAGATTATCAAATTTAGGCGATGACAATAGAGACTTTCTCAAATACGCGTAAATTTCACTTTTAATGTTTTTTTCCTGCATTGTACTAATAAAAAACGCAGCAAAAAACTCCTGTACGGATTTATGAAGATAAACAAAACGGTCATTACCATCGGCCTGTAACAGACAGGTTATTTTCACAATGTCGTTAGTGAAAGCTTCAGCTAATTTTTCATCGTATCCATGACTTTTAAGAGCACTTTTTATATGTTGATGAAGCGTGTGTGAGTCAAGATAGTACTGCTCTCTTAATAATGATTTAAGGCAAACGTTTGAGAAAAGCGTGCGGGCGGATTCCACCTCAATACATGACTCTCTCTCCCTGTTATTATAACCTTTGGTTTTATCATGTCGCGCATATAAAACACCAAATAACTGGCGATAAAAATCAGTAATATCCTTTGGCACTTCATCCATATACGGAAAACAATGATATAAAAGCGTAACCATAATAGGGTTACTGATTGTTTCTTCGAAATATGTATTTTCAATAAGCAAATTGCACAAACTTCGAAAAGTTGTCAGATTAGATTTATTGTCCTGTCGTTCAATCAGGTTAAGTATGTGTAGTTTATCTTCTAAATCTATTTTTTTAACTATCAGGTTATTAATTCCAGGCATCTGACAAATTTGCGTATTTGGCCTGCTTGTTGCTATAAGTGGGCAGGCGTAGGTTTTATTTAGTTCGAGTATCGATTGAATAGCTTGAATTGTTATTTCCTGCCGAATTTCATCAAAGCCATCTAGTAATAAAACTATCTTTTTTGACTGAAGCAAATATTCAACATTCGAATCTGTAACCGTAATGTGCAGGCTTTTAAGCAAATTTTTAAAGTAGGTTAGTATATTACCATCCGGTACGTTTCTAAGTTCAATGAAAAAAGGAACTCTCTCCGCTTTTTTAATTTCCTCAAGAAAAAGCTTGCGCAATATTGTGCTTTTCCCCTGACCTGCTATACCTATAATGTTTGCAATCCCGCTAAATTGTAGTGTTAAGTCATCTTTAATTGGTATTGAGTCACCGCTAGATGCAGTAACGACTGTCAGCGGGTGATAAATATCTGTAAGCGTTACATCGTCATTCGGATTTATAAGTGTACGCATTTTAAGTGTATGCTGAACGTGCTTTTCGATGAATTTATTTTTGGGCCATTCGTTCTGTAGTTCGTTAACTATCTCTTTCGCATCTTCGCAATCTCTAGGCCACTGAGAGCTGAAAATTTTCTGAAGCATTAACTCAACGGATTTTACTACTGCGGCCTGAAAAACTTTAGCAGTTAATGGATCTACCATGATATCGCCCCTATAGACTGTCCTCTGATATATTCCGACTATACAATAGCCAACTAAAAATTTTAACAATTAAAATTTATTTCCGGTTGCTTTCAAAAGAGTTTACCAGTTTTCATGCACAGTCCTTCGTAGGTGAAACATGTAGTTCTCCTATGGGTATAGCTGATTACGAACGGTACCTCTTCGCTCAAAGAGCGACCATTTCATACCTATGCCCTCCCTTCGGCCTTCATCCGCTCATATTTGGCTTTCAAAAGCTCTGCCGGTGTCGGCCCCTTCGGCGATGCTGGCGTAAACAACGCGCGGCGTATATACGGTATCGTCTACCTTTCTCTCATGCATGTAGCAACATCACGTTTGTCGTTGATTTTGCATAAAATCCATTCTAAAAAAGCAACATCGAAACATGCTTAATCAAAATTGCTCACGCTTTCATCCCCTTCCCCCTTGCTAGGTTAATTCTGTCAACGCATTCCCTCAATGCTTTGACTTGCTCAGAGGTGAGATCAGATTCATCAATTGTGGCCAGCAGTACGTTGAGGGAGCGCTCAATATCGTTTTTAGTCAACCGTAAACAGATAACCTTAACCCAACGTGGTGAGAACTTGCTGAGGCCGATTGCTCTTGTGATACGTAGTTTCATGAGATGCCTCTTAACCGCCAGTGGTGGCGATTTCAAACTCGCTTATAACACACGTGGAGAAGACTTATGTGATTATTTCGCCATAGAAATTTCTAAGGGTCGTTTCACTTGAGGACAACCAGGCTTTCAGTAAACGCCTAAATTGGTTTTCCAGCATGTCACACAAGCGCCTCGTCATAACCCGAAGCGGCTTATCACGTGAAGGTAGTTTTTACGGTCATGCACAGGCTGGGATGTCATTTGTGTGCCAGAAGCAGACTTTAATATAGCTCCAGAGTCCCTTATGGGAGCTATTTACATCTGTCAAGCTTTAGCAAGCGGCTTCATTCGAAAACTAATACCCATACGATTAATGGCATTCATGGTGGCAATAACAATGGTAAGTTCAACCAAATCTTTTTCACCGAATACAGAAAGCGCTGCGGAATATGCTTCATCGGAAGCATGTGTTTCACTAACACGGGTAACTTCTTCCGCCCATGAGAGGGCAGCTTGCTCTATATCCGAGAATAAATAGGTAGCTTCTCGCCAGACAGGCACCAATACAATCTTTTCGACGGACATGCCACTCTTGATAAGATCGCGAGTATGTATATCTATGCAGTGTGCACAACCATTGATCTGGGAAACTCTTAAAAAAATTAAATGGATCAGCTCGGCAGGTAAACCTGTACCAGTAGTGGCGTAATGATGGAGCGCTGCTATAGCCTTGCCACCTTTATCGGAAACTTGAAACCAGTTTGGACGCTTCATCGTTATTTCCACCTTTTTGAGTTGTTTAAAATAAAAAGATGCCTCACAGAATCGCTACGACTGAATGACAGAATTTAAATTAGTACGTCTGCTCAGACGTTGTAATCTTAACCATTGATGTCATAGATAAAAGAGACAAAAAATGAGTAAAACGGTAGGACAATTATGGAATACCTCATGCAGTAAAACTGGATAACAATTTTTAAAAGCAAACCCTGAGTGTTGATAAAATCCACGGTAGAGTCCGCTTCTCGCTCATAACAGACCATTTCCTCACTATGCCCTGCCATCTGCTTTCATCCGTTGATATTTAGCTTTCAAAAGCTCCGCCGGTGTCGGCCCTTTCGGAGCAACTGGCGCAGCCAACGCCCGACGAATAGGCGGAATCGGCTTCCCGGCTAGCACCCGCTTTTCCCACCTATCCAGAATATCACCGGCCTCACGCTCAAGCTCTTTGTGACTGAGTTGGCCATCAGTTCCGCGACGCCGCAGCTCGAGGCAAATGTGATAATAAACCGGCTTAGGCCACGGATACTGCTCGCTGTTCGGGTAACGAAATACCAGCTTCCTCCACTTCCAGTATTCAGCCATGACGTCAGCAGTGGTGATCCCCAGCACGCAGCGCCCTTTCCTGCACCACTTGATGAACTGGCCTGGCGAAGGCAGAAATGGACGCTCCTGTCGGCGTACTATGCGCATGCCGGCTTCGACCTGCTCCATGGTTGTGATCCCGTTTTCTTTAAAGGCCAGCACCCATTGCCGGCGGATCTCGTTCACGTCTTCCTGGCTGCGATTAACCAGGCTTGCCGGGAACGCGGCCGCCAGCTGTACGAACAGCCCGTTGATAATCTGAGCCACCTGCTGCGTTTGTTCGCGTTCGGTGTACTGCTCAGGCATGTTGTGCGCTACCCGGCAAGCCTGTTCCCGGTCAAAATCGCGAATGCTCTCGGCTAGGTTTTTCATTCCAGCACTCCATCAATCCAGTCGGTGTTATGCAGGTCAATGCCGCCCCGGGATGGCTTTGCCGTTCCGGTTGCACGCAGCCGCTTCGTAGTGAGCTGATCCCATTGCTTGCGCAGACTTGAAGGGCTCAGGATGTTGTCTTTCCAGAACTCATCCCGGTTGGCCCACTGGAAGAGGTCACAGATTTCGTAGTGAGTACGCTTGTCCTGGGCACGCATCAGCCTTATGGTGTTTGCCCATTCAGCCCAGTTGGGTTCGGATAGCGATGCGTTGACGGTGAGAAGCCTGTCGTAAATCCAGCGTGCGGCCTTGAGGTCGTCAGCGGATCCCCATGATTTACCTGCAGGGGTGTATATCCCGGCGGCTGCTTCTGGATGGCGTGAGAGAAACTTTTGAGTTTTCTGGTTTCGGGATTCGTCAGAATTCCGAGACGAGGATATTTTAATATTGTTCTTGTTATAGTCTTGGGTGTCTACCGTTTCCGGGAAGGTTTTTCCCGTTTTCGGTAACACTTTTCCCGATTTCGGGAAGACTTTTCCCGTTTTCGGTTTGTCTAAAATCCAGGCAGAAAGGTCAGTATTTATACCGACCGTTTTCATCACGCCCTGCTTCTGACTGAAGATAATTTTGCGTTCTGCGAGTGATTTAAGCGCATCCGAAACGTGGGAATCACTCAGCCCTGTAAGCTCGGCGATCACCGTGTTCGTAACGCGGTCCTGTTTCTTGTTCCAGCCGTAGGTAAGCCAGATCACCGCCTCAAAACACTGCCATTCCCGACCTGACATTCTCAGACGAGGCTTGAGCTGTTGGATCTCGTTAGCGACCTTGGTATACCCGTTCGACAGGTCGGCCATACGACCTCCCGGTTGTTCGGTTCTGTGGGGGAAATTGATAATTTCAGCTGTGTTTGACATACTTAGCTCCGCAATTACACTCCGTTTTTGCACCTGAAAGTCGGTTCTGTTCGCGCAGACCGGCTTTCGCCTTTTCTGAAGTCTTCACACTGCCCCCAGCATGGTTGTGACCATCGCCAAAAGCGGCGCGGTAAGGTCCGGATCGACACGGAACATTTCAAAAATCCCCTCGCCTAACTCCTTCAGTTTTTCCTTCTTCGGTGCATCGAGCATCAGAGCTTGCTTCGCCTCACTCACCTCTTTCTCCAGCCTGGCCATCCGGTAGGCAAAGGAGTCGTTTTTAACGACGCGGTCGCGGTACCGAAGCGGTAATACAGACATGATCGCGGGCACCAGCTGTTCGACGTTCTTTCGGTACGATACAGAGTCTTCTTTGTTGTCGAGCCAGCGGAACAGCTTCACGTTCCAGACATCTGCCTGGCCAGACACATCCACGCCATCAAGTTGGAGTTCTTCCGCCGCTTCTTGGATTTGAAGCGCAACAGCTACGCGCCCTTCTGCCGCTGCCCACGCCCGGACTGCAGAACAAATATCGCGATGATCAATATCCTGCGCTGCCGATTCGCTTTGATGACACTGGAATTTCAGTGAATTAGAGGAAGCTCTGTTACTCTGTTGAACTGAAACAGTTTGCATTGTTAAGGCTCCTGTTTAGGTAAACCGTCACTTGGGTTTGGGTAGAGATCAGGACGCAGTTCGTGGGGAGTTACGCCTGTCATTTTAAAAATAGGGAAGATGTAGCCAGGCGGCACGACCCCATGGTCACGATTCTTCCAATGGCTTACGGACATACTGGTCACGCCAAGTGCCAGACTGAGCTTTCTAGCTGAGCCAGCTGCCCTTATTGCTTTATCGAGTGCGGACATGTTCTTCTCCTGCTTTTTGATAGCAGGAGTAAACCACAGATTTACACATCTTGCAAATCATGGATTTATTGTGTGTATAAACCAAATATTTACAATGGCCACATGAGAAAAGAAGAACCCAACCTCGTTCTGGTAGAACGCCTTAATGAGATCGCTGATCGCGGCGTTACCAAAGCCGATATGGCGCGAATAGCTGGAGTCACTCCTCAGGCCGTTAACGGCTGGTTCAAAAAAGGTGTGATTAGCAAGAAATCAGCTCTAGCCATAGCAGACGCTGTGGGTATTTCTGTCGCTTGGTTACTTGGTGAAGATGTCGGTGAGAAAGACGGACTTAAGCCGGACGAACAGCGCCTACTTGAGCTCTACCGCCAGTTGCCGGAAGAAGAGCAACAGAACATGCTTCGCATCTTTGCGATTCGCCTGAAGGAGTTAGATGAGCTGTACGAGAAGTACATCAAAGGACGTATAAGGTCGCAGCAGGATCGGTAGTAGAAGCTATAGTTATCATGTGTAATCAAGATCATCGTAATGGGGCCGATAATGCTAGTAACGATTTATCGTGCTGTTTATGATAAAGGCTGTATAATTTGTCACCTCCTATGGAATGGAGCTTTCTCACATAAGTGAGTGGTGAAAAAAATAAATGTCAAACAAGAACTTAGCAGAATCGATTCTATCGCTGAAAATTAACCAAGTGCATGAGTACCTTATGCAGACTATAGGCGACGTAGAAACCGATAAGTTTGCAAATTGCTCTCTTTGCGGTAAAGACGATTGGAAACTACATTCCTATCCTGGTGAGCCAACAAAACCTATAATTGTTGCTCATCCGATACCATTTTCAAAAAACTTAGCTTGTTGGTATTTCCCTGTAACCTGTAAACACTGTGCTCACACAATCTACTTTGATGCACAAATCGTAGCTACTAAGCTTGGTCTTACGGAGGATTCAGAATGAGCATAGCTGTTGTAGACTCTCATTCCTTTCCAGTGAGCATCTGCAATCCTCTTAGGGCATTCTTCTCTTCATTGCCTGTTAAGGGGATCAACAGCGAACTTGCTATTCATTGCCCCAATACCGCGGCAGAGTTATCAAGCTTTGAAGGTTGTGGCTACGATTTGCAAGCTCTAGAAGATGCCTTCGATTGTGATTTCATAACGATGCCAGAAAACGTTCATAATGAGGATGATTTCTACAAATGGATCATGGAAGTAAACCTCGATTAACTGTTAAGTTTGGCAAAAAACTCATCCTTCAGCTGAAAAAACGAGAAAGATCCGACGCGGACAAAATATTTAGATTTGCTAATCATTTAAAAGTACGCGGATTCAAAGGGTTGGAGGGTAGGAATAAAAGTTCTGACAACGTGCACCCAAACGATCCTGAGTTTGTTAGCAAAGTCAAAAAAGCCCAGCAATACGCATGGTGGCATTATCATATCGGCATCACATGTTATGACCTTTCTAGAGCTTACGGAGACAGGACTTCAGAATTTGTCGTCCATTACTCTAGAAAGGCTGAACCTGAAATTTTGTTTGGCAAGTTGGACTATCACCCTCCATTTATGATTCCCGACGAATCATATTTGAAGTTACCCGATAGATAATATCGTAGACGAATACTATCTCGAACTCCCCAATCCCGACCGTAGCGTCGGGATTTTTTTTGCGTGCGATTCAGCTGCCACCTCACAAAAGCAGGTTATATAAACCTTAGATTTACAGCTACAATCAACTCATGATTGACATAAATATAAACTAGTGATTTAATTCATCTCACCAAGACGCACTACGAACCACCAAGGCAGGACGCCCACGAAGTAGCCGCCGACGGCATACGAATAGTCGGATGAGGTGGAGAGATTAACGCGCATCAGGTTTAAACGTTCCGCTGGCCGGCGATAAGGCAAACGAGGGTGAGAATGATTGATTTCGCACGCAAACCAGGACGGCAGCAGGCCGTAAAGCTGAACTTCTTCGAGGTGATTCTTCGCCGCCTGTGCTACCTGCTGGCGCAAAAGGGGAATCCAGATGTGTAGCTCAACTAAATGCGGGTACTGCGCCAAGCCGGTTAAACCGGAGGAAGTAGTCAAAAGTACCCTTCTCTATCGCAACGGCGCACAGCTGGCGCGCAAAGAAAAAGAATACTGCTCTGAACGTTGTGCTTCGTACGACCAAATGGCCCACGAGGCATAACGTAAAAGCCGCGCAAGGCGGCCCGTACGTCCGGTGCTCCCGACCAAAGTTACACCGGAAAACTACTTAAAAAACCAAAGTTCACCCAATGGGCGCTATCTCTGGCCCGGGGATCTTACATCCAAAAAAGAGGATCTCACATGGAATTTTTCTATGTAGTGAAGGCTACGCAGAAATCTGGCAAAGAAGACGCAGTGATTTGGTTCACTGCGAAATCTGAAGCCCGTGCAAACCTGCAGCTCGATGTTGAGCTGGAAGATGCAGGTATTGAAACCGGACGCGGTAAGGATTACGCCAAACCGGTTCGAACCGATTTCCCGGTGTATAACGACCTCCCGGAAGAAAGCACCGTGGATTACACCTGGTGCAAACGCTACGAACTGCAGAACGATGGACGCACCTGGCTGCCAAAGGCTGGTGCTGAGTCTACTGGAGCTGTAGACAACTCTACCGCACCGGAAACTACCGTTAAAGTCGAAACGACCGTCGAGAGTGTCCCGGTTGAAAACCGCACTCCAGCGGTTCGTTATGCTGTGCACCTGACCAGCGACAAATACCAGTCACATGTCACTAAAGAGCAGCAACTGGCTGCCAGCGAAATGTCACTGGATGAAGACAACACCTATCTCCAGAACCTGCTGCTGGCGAAGAACGACATCCCTGAAGTTGCCGAACTCAGCCTGAACGCTGAGTGGAAGCTGGTCCAGGCGATTAAGCAGGTATTCGCGCCAGATGAAGAGCACGAAGTAAAGCTACTAGCTGCTTTCATGGCCGACTGGTTGAGAGGAGATACAGGTGACCGCAATGAGTTAGTTAGAGAGTGGAGAAGCGGAAAGCTTACACTTCTCAAATCAGAAAGCACCAGCAACTCCGACGTTACAACCGATCAGGTTCTGGAACCTGACAACGGTATTCAGATTGACGAGAATGATGACGAAACCACTCGTTATCCAGTCGTGCGTATGCCGTTCCGAAAGCAGCTACTCGCACAGTTCACCGCCAACGAACTGCGCCACCACTTAACCCGCGAAGAATACGAAGGTATCAGCGCGCTGGAGATGGACACTGACAACAGCTATGTCCAGAACCTGCTGCTGGCGGCAGAAAACTGCGAAGAGGTTAAGGGTTACGACACTAAAGACCTGTGGCGCTACACCGATGCCATTCGCAAGGTGTTCAGCCAGGAGAAGCGTCACGAACTCGCTCTGGTACTTCGTTTTACCCGAATCTGGGCGGCGACTGATTACATTGACCGCGGCATTCTCGTTCGCGAATGGGCTGCTGGTAATCGCATCAGTAATATTCAGCGCACTGATTCTGGTACCAATGCAGACGGCGGCTATGTAACGGATCGCGGCGAAGGCGCGCACCACAATCTGGACACTCTCGATCTTGAAATTGCCTGTGCCCTACTGCCTATGGACTTCCACCACTTCGAAATTCCTTCGTGCGTATTACGACGTGCCAAAGAAATCGTGGCTAAGAAAGAAGAACCATGGAAATCATGGAGCGCCATCCTGCGTAATCAGCCCGGCGTACTGGCGGTCAACCGTGCGGCAATCTTCAATCTGATCCGCATCGCACCAGAGAACATTCATCACACGCCAGCGGCTCATCTTGAGTTTGTGAATAAAACCATGACGGCTGAGTTTAACTCTGCTGTGGAGCTACTGCCGTTGCCTACTCCTGCAGTTGAGACTGAAGCCCCAGTTGAACAACCGCAGGTTGAAAATCTCGGCAGTGGAGTGTTCTCCATCGATGGCCTGATGGGCGGAAATACCGAACCGGTCGCCGATACCTCCTCAAATGAAGTCGAAAAAACGGAAAACGCAGCGGAGACCACCAACGATGTGCAGATGGAAACGGCTAAGCCAGAGAAAGACGAAGATGTTGGTTCGGTACCACCGAGCGAAAGCACTGATGCAGCTAATTCGCAGACAGATTCCATAGCCCCGGAAGAGCAGCAGTCGAAGTCAATAATCGAATACCCAGCCTACTTCGAACCTGGCCGCTATGAAGGCCTACCGAATGACGTTTATCACGCTGCGAACGGCATTAGCTCAACCCAGGTGAAAGATGCCCGCGTCAGCCTGATGTACTTTAACGCGCGCCATGTAGCTAAAACCATCCCGCGAACAGCATCCAAAGTGCTGGATATGGGAAATCTAGTGCACGCTCTTGCACTGCAACCGGAAAACCTCGAAGCAGAGTTCAGCGTAGAATCTGAGATCCCGGAGGGTGCTTTCACCACCACCGCAACTCTGCGCGAGTTCATCGAAGCGTACAACGCCAGCCTGCCGGCGCTGCTAAGCGCTGACGAGATTAAAGCGTTGCTTGAAGAACATAACGCATCCCTTCCCGCTCCAGTGCCACTTGGCACCAGCCTGGAAGAAACGGGTCAAAGCTATATGGCTCTCCCTGCTGAGTACCAGCGAATTGAAGAAGGCCAGAAGCAGACAGCAACGGCAATGAAGGCATGCATTAAAGAGTACAACGTCACCCTGCCCGTACCGGTTAAAACCAACGGCAGCCGTGATGCGCTACTCGAGCAATTAGCGATCATCAATCCAGACCTGGTGGCGCAAGAAGCGCAGAAACCGACACCGCTGAAAGTGTCCGGTACCAAAGCAGACATGATCCAGGCAGTTAAATCAGTTAAGCCCGATGCCATCTTCGCCGACGAACTGCTGGATGCCTGGCGCAACAACCCTGGCGAAAAGATATTGGTTACCCGCCAGCAGTTGGCCACAGCGCGGGCAATTCAGTCTGCACTCCTGGGGCACCCGACCGCCGGCATGCTGCTGACACATCCAAGCCGCGCCGTTGAAGTGAGCTACTTCGGTTTTGACGACGAAACCGGATTAGAAGTGCGTGTACGCCCCGATCTCGAGATTGAACTGGACGGAGTGCGCATCGGTGCTGACCTGAAAACCATCAGCATGTGGAATGTGAAGCAGGAAAGCCTGCGCGCCAGGCTGCACCGGGAAATCATTGATCGGGACTACCACCTCAGTGCGGCTATGTATTGCGAGACCGCGGCGCTGGATCAGTTCTTCTGGATTTTCGTCAACAAAGACGAGAACTACCACTGGATCGCCATCATCGAGGCGTCCACCGAACTGCTTGAACTGGGCATGCTCGAGTACCGCAAAACGATGCGCGCCATCGCAACCGGATTCGACATGGGCGAATGGCCAGCGCCGATCACTACCGATTACACCGATGAACTGAACGACTTCGACCTGCGCCGCCTCGAAGCGCTGCGCGCTCAGGCTTAAGGGGGATTTATGCATAACACTAACGTTACCGTTGCTGACCAGAACACCGTTATTAACTCCAACGTGGCTTTGTTCGATTCCCAGTATCTGAACGCCATCAGCACATTTGCGCAGATTATGGCGCAGGGCACCGCCACCGTTCCTAAACACCTGCAGGGCAATCAGGCCGACTGCATGGCTGTAGCGATGCAAGCGGCACAGTGGCAGATGAATCCCTTTGCCGTGGCGCAGAAGACGCACCTGATTAACGGTGTGCTCGGGTATGAAGCGCAGCTGGTTAATGCCGTCATTTCACGCAGCGGCGTGCTGGCCAGTCGTTTTGAATATGAGTGGTTTGGGCCATGGGAAAAGGTCGTTGGAAAATTCCACATCCGTAAAAGCGATAAAGGCGAGTACCGCGTCCCGGGCTGGACCCTCGCTGACGAAGCCGGGATTGGCATCATTATCAGCGCAACCCTGAAAGGCGAGGATAAACCGAGAGAACTCGATTTACTGCTGGCTCAGGCCCGAACCCGTAACTCTACCCTTTGGGCTGATGACCCTCGCCAGCAGCTGGCGTACCTGGCCGTCAAACGCTGGGCGAGACTGTTCTGCCCGGATGTGATTCTTGGCGTTTACACCCCTGATGAGCTCGATGATCGACGAGAAGAACGAGAGGTAAACCCGGCACCGGCGCAGCACGTTAGCCTCGCAGACATTGTAGGTGACAACGTCACTACCACTCAAACGGCTCAGGAATCAGCTCAAAACATCGATGCACTTGCTGATGATTTTCGTGACCGCATCGAGGCGGCTCAGGATGTGGATAGCGCTAAAGCTCTGCGCGCAGATATTGAAACCGTGAAAGTAACGCTGGGTTCTGCCCTGTTCACTGAGCTGAAAAATAAGGCCGTGAAGCGTTATTACCTGGTGGACGCACGCAATAAGGTTGAGGCCGCTATTAACTCCCTGCCCCAGCCTGACGAGCCGAATGCCGCCGAACGATTCGCGGAAGCCGAGCGCGTGCTGGCATCTTCAAAACGTCACCTAGGCGACGAGCTGCACGATCAATTCAGCATCACCCTGGCGGATATGAAACCGGAATACGTGGACTAACGAGATCGGGAGGGGAAACCCTCCCTCAAGGAGAAGAAATGCGACTGATTAATCGAGGCAGTAAGCAATCCCCTTTGGCTCGCCAGGCATGTGAAATCGCACTCGCAGCCCACCAGCAAAGATATGGTGACTATGGGCGCAGCAAGATGAAAGAGACCTATACGGTGAGAGTGGAAGGCGTGAAGGTCTGGGTCGAAGTAGTGAACTGCAAGGCGAGCTACGTGGCCACAGCAATGACCGGCATGCGCCGACTGCGTTCCCTGCCCGGCCAGGCAAACTGAAACTGAAATATCAACGACTACAGACCGGCATATCTATACTCATGCCGGTTACCTGAGGTGAACCATGTCGCAGGTAATTTTTAACGAAGAATGGGTTGTTGGCGCAAGACTCACAGAAAAAACAGGCCTGACCGAACGACAGATTGAGAAGTATCGTCAGGGCTGTTGGGTGGAAGGTGTCCATTTTAAACGGGTATCCCCATCTGGAGAAAAAACCTTGCGTGGCACAACCTGGTATAACTATCCGAGAATTAATCAGTTAATAAGGGATGCGTAAGATGGCAGCTTTGCCTACAGGTGTCGAAATCAGAAACAATAAGATTTGTATCTGGTTTATGTACCGGGGAAAGCGTTGCCGCGAAATTCTCAAAGGTTGGATTAACACCCCGGCGAACATCAAAAAAGCCGGGAATCTTCGGGCTGTGATCGTTAGTGAGATCAACCTTGGAGAGTTTGATTACCACCAGCGCTTTCCTTCATCATCCAGAGCAAAAAAAACCGTAACCACTGTTTCAGTTCAAACCTTTTCAGAGCTGTGTGACCTATGGACGAGCATTAAAGAAACCGAAATTAGCGCGAACACGATGCGTAAGACGCGCTCACAACTCGGTACGTTAATGCACATCATCAACGGAGATACGCCTGTTTCAACTATACGCCACAGCGACATTCTGAAATACAGGAAGGAGCTGTTGAACGGTGAGACACTTTACCTGGTAAATCCCAGAAGTAACAAACAGGGACGCACTGTGCGTACCGTGAACAACTATATATCGCTTCTGTGCTCCCTTCTTCGGTTTGCACACAAATCTGGCTTTATCAGTGGCAAACCCTTTGAAGGGATCAAGAAACTACACAAAGGGAAAGTAAAACCGGATCCTTTAACGAAGCAGGAGTTTAGTTTGCTTGCGGCATCCGAGCGTGGCCAAAGCCTCAATATGTGGACGTTCGCAGTTTATACTGGTGTCCGTCATGGAGAGCTTGCAGCTCTTGCCTGGGAAGATATCGACTGGGAAAAAGGTACGGCTCATATACAGCGCAACCTTAATGCGCTAGGAATGTTCGTCCCACCAAAAACCGATGCAGGTGATCGCGTTATCACGCTATTAGAGCCAGCACTAGAGGCCTTGAAGGCACAGCGTAAGCTGACTTCGTTACAGCCCAAAACCGAGATTGTGTTTCATCACCGAGAGTATGGTGCGATGGAATATCAGAACCTGCGGTTTGTTTTCATGCCCAGGATGCGCAAGGGCATACAGAAGGCCTACTACTCTTTATCGAGTATCGGCTCCAGATTTAACGCAGCTGTAAAACGTGCTGGTATTCGCCGCCGGAATCCGTACCATACGCGGCATACTTTTGCCTGCTGGCTTTTATCTGCCGGCGCTAACCCGTCTTTCATAGCCAGCCAGATGGGGCATGAAAACGCGCAAATGGTTTATGAAGTCTACGGTGCGTGGATTGAAGAAATGAATGGCGAACAGGTGCTGATGCTTAACGATAAGCTGGCGCGCTGAAAAATTTTTGCCCCTATTATGCCCCTATTGGCTCCGAAGGTAGTAATAAATGCAAGAAAATCAATCAAATACAAAGAAAGAGCAATACAACCTGAATAAACTGCAAAAGCGACTGCGCCGTAACGTGGGCGAAGCCATTGCAGACTTCAACATGATTGAAGAAGGCGACCGCATCATGGTTTGCCTGTCAGGGGGTAAAGACAGCTACACTATGCTGGAGATCCTGCGTAATCTTCAGCAAAGCGCGCCGGTGAATTTTTCCCTGGTGGCGGTCAACCTTGACCAGAAACAGCCGGGCTTCCCGGAGCACATTCTGCCGGAATACCTCGAAAATCTGGGCGTTGAGTACAAAATCGTCGAAGAAAATACCTACGGTATTGTGAAAGAGAAAATTCCTGAAGGGAAAACCACCTGCTCTCTGTGCTCTCGTCTGCGCCGCGGTATTCTGTATCGCACCGCGACCGAGCTGGGCGCGACCAAAATTGCGCTGGGACACCACCGCGACGATATCCTGCAAACCCTGTTCCTCAATATGTTCTACGGCGGCAAGATGAAAGGTATGCCGCCTAAGCTGATGAGTGATGACGGTAAACATATTGTGATCCGCCCGCTTGCCTACTGCCGTGAAAAAGACATTGAGCGTTTCTCTCAGGCGAAAGGGTTCCCGATCATTCCATGTAACCTCTGCGGCTCTCAGCCGAACCTGCAGCGTCAGGTGATTGGCGACATGCTGCGCGACTGGGATAAGCGCTATCCGGGTCGTATCGAAACCATGTTCAGCGCCATGCAGAACGTCGTCCCTTCCCATCTCGCGGATGTGGAACTGTTCGACTTTAAAGGCATCAATCACGAGTCAGAAGTCGTGAACGGCGGAGATTTGGCGTTTGACCGGGAAGAGATCCCGATGCAGCCAGCAGGCTGGCAGCCGGAAGACGATGACAATCAATTTGAAGCGTTGCGTCTGAACGTGCTTGAAGTGAAGTAAGCGGTTAGCGTCTCAGAAACGCCTTCTGAGACGCTTCATGCTTTATTTCAGCAGACGTACGCGGCAGGTTTTACCCTTAATTTTCCCGTTTTGCAGCTGCTTCCATGCCTTATGGGCAACCGCCTGGCGAACCGCGACGTAGACATGCGCCGGATGGACAGCAATCTTACCGATATCCGCCCCGTCCAGCCCCACATCCCCGGTCAGTGCACCGAGTACATCACCAGGACGCATCTTGGCTTTTTTACCGCCATCAATGCACAGGGTCGCCATTTCGGCCTCCAGCGGCACAATGCTGACGCCGGCTGGGGGATTCATCCAGTTCAGCTTAATCTGCAGCATCTCAGAGAGAATATTGGCGCGCTGCGCCTCTTCAGGTGCGCAGAAGCTGATCGCCAGACCGCTGTTTCCTGCGCGCGCGGTACGGCCAATACGGTGCACGTGTACTTCTGGATCCCACGCCAGCTCAAAGTTCACCACCAGCTCAAGCGATTTGATATCCAGACCGCGCGCAGCAACGTCGGTCGCCACCAGCACGCGGGCGCTGCCGTTGGCGAAACGGACCAGCGTCTGATCGCGATCGCGCTGTTCAAGATCGCCATGCAGCGACAGTGCGCTCTGCCCGGCGGCATTCAGAGCATCACAAACCGACTGACAGTCTTTTTTGGTGTTACAGAACACCACGCAGGAGGCAGGCTGATGCTGGCTCAGTAATTTCTGCAGGAGCGGGATCTTCCCCTGCTGCGAAGTTTCAAAGAACTGCTGTTCGATGGCCGGCAGCGCATCTACGCTGTCGATTTCAATGGTAAGAGGATTTTTCTGCACGCGCCCGCTGATGGCGGCGATAGCTTCCGGCCAGGTTGCGGAGAACAGAAGCGTCTGGCGATCGGCTGGTGCGAAACGGATCACTTCGTCGATGGCCTCGCTGAAGCCCATATCCAGCATCCGATCGGCCTCATCCATCACCAGCGTTTGTAGCGCATCCAGCGAGACCGTGCCTTTTTGCAGGTGATCGAGCAGGCGTCCCGGCGTCGCGACAATGATGTGCGGCGCATGCTGAAGCGAATCACGCTGGGTACCGAACGGCTGCCCGCCGCAGAGGGTTAAAATCTTGGTGTTTGGCAGGAAACGTGCCAGGCGACGCAGTTCACCCGCAACCTGGTCTGCCAGCTCGCGGGTCGGACAAAGCACCAAAGACTGGGTCTGAAAAAGCGCCGCATCGATATGCTGCAACAGGCCAAGGCCAAAGGCCGCCGTTTTCCCACTGCCCGTTTTCGCCTGCACGCGCACGTCACGGCCCTCAAGAATGGCGGGTAAGGCGGCCGCCTGAACAGGCGTCATCGTGAGGTATCCCAACTCGTTGAGGTTAGCGAGTTGGGCATCGGGCAGAACATTCAGGGTAGAAAAAGCGGTCACAATTGTCTCTCGTGGTGATCTTTGCGGTCAGATGGCGCGTATCCTCGCAGATCTCGCGGTCCGATGCGACAATTTAATCGGTTCTTCATCGGGCGGCGGGTCGGGCATCGGCTGGGGACGCGGGATGGGATCGGGCATAGGTACCGGATCGCTGGGGATAGGATCGGATTGACGCGATTGTGGCAGTAGCAGAGCGTTAAGGATGCTCATCATTCCCTCCATAATTTGCTGTCATCCCTTTTAGGGTAGACGCTCAGAATCAGGAGGCAAAAAAAAAGCCGACTATGAAGTCGGCGTCGTACGAATCAATTGTGCTATGCAGTAATTCAAAAAAGGAAGTAAGACAATATGGAGCGCAACGCCCATCGCTTGACGTTGCATTCACCTGCGGGAGTAATATTGCACCTTACGGGGTAGATGTTTATTGACTTCGCTCAATTAAAAGAGCGTTTTAATCCCGGAAAAAGATGAAAAAAGCGTAAATTTACAGCCATTTACTACGATGCAACCACCATGCAACACCCCCAATCAAAACAACTAACATCACGCAAAACGCCGTAAAACCGTAGCGATAAGCGCCACCCGGAATTCCGCCCAGGTTGACGCCAAACAACCCGGTCAGAAACGTGCTCGGTAAAAACACCATCGCCATCAGGGACATCGTATAGGTTCTTCGCGCCAGCGACTCCTGCATCACCTGCGCGATTTCGTCCGCCATCACCGCCGTTCTGGCAATACAGGAATCAATTTCATCCAGCCCGCGGCCCAGCCTGTCGGCAATATCCTGCATTCTGCGCCGATGGTCGTCGTTCATCCAGGCGAGCCTTTCGCTGGCCAGCCGCGCATACACGTCGCGCTGCGGCGTCATGTAGCGGCGCATAACAATCAGCTGCTTGCGCAATAAGGCCAGAAAACCGCGCGGCGGGATCTGCTGATCGAGCAGGTTATCTTCCAGGTCGATGATTTTGTCGTGCAGCTCTTCAATAAACTCACTGGCGTGATCGGTAAGCGCGTCACAGACGTCCACCAGCCAGCTGCCGCAGTCGATCGGCCCCGTGCCCTCTTTCAGATCGTTGACGATGTCATCCAGCGCCAGGACCTTACGCTGTCGGGTGGAGACAATCAGCCCATCGTCCATATAGACCCGCATCGCCACCAGCTGATCCGGACGTTCATCCGTGCTGCCGTTAATACAGCGGAGGGTAATCAGCGTCCCGTCACCCATGCGGCTTACGCGGGGCCGCAGGCTTTCACCCGCCAGCGCATCGCGCACGTTATTGGGCAAGAGCGGGGTCGACGCCAGCCAGTCAGCGCTGTCCGGATGGGTATAGTTCAGATGCAGCCAGCAGGGATGCGCACTGTCGATCGCATCATTATCTTCCAGCGGTCGGGCACCGCCGCGGCCGTCCAGCACCCACGCAAAAACTGCGTCAGGAACGTTAAGTTCAGATCCTTTAATGCTTTCCACAGCACCTCCACCTTTTTAACTCTTTCGGTGTCAGTCTAGCTTTCATGAGGGGTTAAGCAACAACTATGTATTCCATCGCGCTGAAATCGCTCGGGAATTGAGCTGGGTGGGCTGATGTATGAAAAAAGCCTGGCATGCCAGGCTTTGTGTCGCTTTCATAGAGAGTGCTCTGGCTGCTGGAGGAAGGAGGGTGAGCCGGTCGGTAATGGGGACGAAGACCCGTGATCCAATCTAAAATTCCGCGTGCGGGCCTGGAGTTCAATCACCTGATTGCGCAGTACATCCGAGGAGCCGTTGAGTTCCTCCGCCATCGCCACGTTGCTTTGCGTGACCCGCTCCAGCTCCGATAGCGCCAGCGTGATCTGGGAAATACCTTTCTCCTGCTCAGACGTCGACGCGGAGATTTCATCCATTAAGCGACTGACGTTTCCCGAGCCCGTCACGATTTCATGCATATTCTTCTCTGCCTGCGACACCACGGTCGCGCCCTGCGTGACGTTACTGCTGGTGACTTCAATCAGCGCTTTGATATTCTTCGCGGCCTCTGCGCTGCGGTGCGCCAGGTTTCTGACCTCTTCCGCAACGACAGAAAAACCTTTTCCATGGTCGCCCGCTCTTGCCGCCTCAACTGCCGCGTTGAGCGCCAGAATATTGGTCTGGAACGCAATGCCGTCAATCAGCGAAATGATCTCCGTCATCTGCTGGGCGCATTCGGTAATGGACTGCATATTGTTGGCAACCTGCCCCATCAGCTCCCCGCCCTTACGCGCCTGCAGCGTCGCCATATTCGCCTGTTCACTCGCCAGGCGGGTGTTATCGGCGTTATTTTTAGTGCTCGCCGCCATTTGCTCCATGCTGGCTGCGGTTTGCACTAAAGACGCGGACTGCTGTTCGGTTTTGACCGAGAGCTGAGCGCTACGTGTTGAGAGCTGATCCGATAAGGTCATGGCGGTTTGCGATGACGCCCTGATCTCACGCACCAGCGTCGCAATGTTGCCGGACAGGCTGTTGATCCCGGGAATGAGTCGCCCCGCACAGTTATTGCCAAACTCCGGGATAGAAACCCCCAGGTTGCCGGCAGTCACCTCTTCAATACTTTTCTTCACCGTATTGATCGGCGTCACAAGATACCGGGTCATATAGACCCAAAGCAAAAATAGCGCAACGAAATTGATAGCGTTAAGGGAAATAAAGAGAGAGGGCTTGCTGGAAATTAGAACAACGACACCTGCGTTTACTAAAAATAGCGATAAAAGGAACCCGATAATAAAGGTTCGGACACTAATATTTCTTAGCATGATGATACCCACATTTTATATTTTGGTCGGCATCTAGACTTATAGCATTGGCACAAACGTTTTTCCTAGGAAACTTCACGGGTTTGTTGTTTCGCCGTTAGCAGCCTGGGATTTAGCTTAAGTCAGATGGAAAAAGCGTATTAGTGAAAATGTTCTTCGCAGCATGCTGTGATACTGGTCTGCCGCCACGTTAAGCGATACCATCCGCTGCGGCGAACCGATACAATCGCCGTTATATTTAAGGAGCTTTGCTACTTTTATTCGCTCTTGTTTAGCAATGCTTAATACGTTAACAATGAGAATATATTTTATATTCTTAATGCGATGTAGAGTATTAATATGACTGGTCATGCTTCACGATAAATAACTAATATTGTTTGAATGCGCATGTTCGTTGCCAGATTAAGATGTGCCCGGCAGGCGAAATCGGTAACCCTCTCAGGCGTGGGATTGCATAATGCTCAATATATCGTGGGACCCTGTGTTAATCGCTATCTCTTATCTGGTGGCATTTATCGCCTCCTTTGTGGCGCTGGACAGTGCCGGAAAGATCCCCCTTTCCAGCCGAAAGGCTGCCCTGTTCTGGCGCATTGCCGGGGGTATGACGCTGGGGATCGGCATCTGGTCGATGCACTTTATCGGCATGCTGTCGATGCAGATGCCGATGATGATGCGCTATGACCTCTGGTTAACCCTTGCGTCTCTGGGCGTCGCGATTATTGCGTCGACCACGGCCCTTGATATTGCCGTCGCGGGAAAAAAACGTTCTTCGTTTCGACCGATCGTTGCCACGGCTATCCTGAGCGCAGGCGTGGTATCTATGCACTATATCGGTATGGCTGCCCTGATGCTGGATGGCAGCATTATCTGGGATCGCCGTATTGTGGGGTTGTCGGTGGTCATTGCCGTGGTGGCGTCCGGCACGGCGCTGTGGCTGGCTTTCCGCCTGCGAGACAAAGGGGTTTTTATCGAGCGCCTTCTCGCCGCCCTGGTCATGGGTGCCGCCATTTGTGCGATGCACTATACCGGCATGAGCGCTGCGCATTACCCGGAAATGTCGCATACCCTCCCCGGCGGGATCGGCGAGCTGGGGTTATCCATCTGGGTTTCTGTCACCACGCTCTGCCTGCTTGGTGTGATGTTAATTATTTCCCTTATCGATTCTCACCGGCGCACCGGCCGGCTGACGGATAATCTTCGACAACTCAATCGGCAGCTTGAGCTCCAGGCGCGCTTTGATGCGCTCACCGGACTCGCGAATCGCCATCAGATGGATCTCCGCATGCAGGACTGCCTGCGCAGCGCGTTGCTGAGCAACAGGCAATTTGCCGTTATTTTCCTGAACGTCGATCACTTCAAACGCGTCAACGATACCTGGGGTCACAGCGTCGGCGATGAGTTATTGATCACCGTCGCACAACGCATCACTTCCCGGCTCTCGCGTGAAATGACCCTGGCAAGGCTGGGAGGAGACGCTTTTATCCTGCTGGTGCCGGAATGTGACGACGACAAACTCAACGCCCTGCTCGCGTCGCTGCTCGAGGATGTGCGACGTCCTCTTTCGATCTGTGGTCATACGCTTAACACGACAATGAGTGCGGGCGTCAGCCTCTATCCTCAGGATGGCGAAACGCTGCATGAACTGAAACTCAAAGCAGATGCAGCCCTGCATCACGTCAAAGACGACGGCCGCAACGGCTGGGCGCGTTACAGAACCGAGATGTCGACAGCAATCCCGGCAAAACCCGGTTTTCTTCAGGAGCTCTCTCAGGCGCTTGAGCGCGATCAGTTTGAACTGTGGTACCAGCCAACCTGGTATGCGCAAGAGAAGACTATCCATGGTTTTGAAGCCCTGCTGCGCTGGCGGCACCCTGAGCAAGGCGTTGTGCTGCCTGGTCTGTTTATCCCCTCGCTGGAGCAAACCGGCTTAATTATTCCGGTGGGCAACTGGGCCATTGAAGCGGCATGCCGACAGCTGCATTTCTGGACTGAACAAGGGTTCAGCCAGTGGACGTTATCGCTCAACTTATCCCCCGTCCAGTTCGAGCAGCCGGACATTTTCCACATCGTATCGTCGATGCTGGAAAAATATAACTTGTCCCCGTCCAGGCTGATCCTTGAGGTCACGGAGAGCACCGCGCTGAAAAATCTCGACCGCAGCATTGAGTTGCTCAACGCTTTTAATCATGCGGGGATCACCGTCTCGATTGATGATTTCGGTACGGGCTACTCCAACCTGCTGATGCTGAGCGTGCTGCCGGCAAAAGAGCTCAAGATTGACAAAAGCTTTGTAACGTCGATGCTGGGAAATGAAAAAACCTACAAGCTGGTTGAAACCATTATGAGTATCGCCCGCACCATGGAGATGAACGTGGTAGCAGAAGGGATTGAAACGGAAGAACAGCAGGCGGTTCTCACCCGTCTCGGCTGCGACTACCTGCAGGGTTACCTCTTCTCCCGCCCCTTACCTGCCGAACAGGTGCCGTGGCTGCTTCTGCAGATAAACTCAGAAAGGCAAATTATCCCCCTTAATAAAATTCAAACGGACGCCGCATTTATTTCACAAAAAAACCATGCCTGACGGGGTTTAGTAGAGTATGTTTCAAAGCAGAACACACGAGTCACGTCTGTCATGATTGTCAGGCGTATTAAGCCGATGAACAGGAAATGCCTATGTCGCAAAACGGTTTTGAAGCGCTGAACGTCATTAAAACACCCGTGTGGCTTATTTCACCCGTTTCGGAAGAGATCGTTTTTGCGAACGTGGTCGCAACGCAGCTTATGGGAGATAAGACGCTCGATCAGCTGCGTAAAGGCATCTATTCCGCGAATGCACAAGCTCTCCTGTCGATGTATGTACCTGAACTGAAAACCGAGCAGGAGATCGTCGAAATCTGGACAATAAGAAGCCGGGATGGGCTGGATACGCCGTTAAGCTGTCGTCTCTCGCTTGCCCGTTACGCCCCCTGGGGAGATGTGATTGTCTTCGAGGGGATCGCCCAACATATCCTCTCAGGACTGAAGGCCAGCCGCTCCGCAACCTACCGGCGAAAAAAACAGGGGTTTTACGCCCGTTTTTTTCAGACCAACAGCGCGCCGATGCTGTTAATCGATCCTGCCCGCGATGGTCAGATTGTTGATGCCAACCTGGCTGCGCTCAATTTTTACGGTTACTCGCATGATGGTATGTGCAGCAAGCATACCTGGGAAATCAATACCCTGGGGCGAGACGTGATGCCCATTATGACTGCGATTGCCGCGCTGCCCGGCGGCCATAAGCCGCTCAACTTTGTTCACCGCCTTGCCGATGGTTCCACCCGCCATGTTCAGACGTATGCCGGACCCATTGAGATCTACGGTGACAAGCTGATGCTGTGCATCATCCACGATATCACCGAGCAAAAAAGACTGGAGCAAGAGCTGGAACATGCCGCGTTACGTGACTCCATGACCGGGTTACTCAACCGACGCCAGTTCTACGCGATTACCGACCCCAACAATCTCAATAATCGACCTGCCCAGCAGCAGTTTAGCCTGCTGCTGGTGGACACCGATCACTTCAAAAACATCAACGACCTGTTTGGCCATTTGAAGGGCGATGAGGTGCTTATTGCCCTCTCCCGAACGCTGGAAGCCTGTAGTCGGGAGAACGACATGGTGTTCCGCTGGGGGGGCGAAGAGTTCGTCATCCTGCTGCCGCATACCTCACTCGACACCGCGTTGCAGATTGCCGAGTCGATCCGTGCAGCCGTTGCCCGCATTACGATTCCGGGCTTACCACGGTTTACCGTCAGCATTGGCGTGGCGCGACATAACCCGGGGGAGACGATTGATGAGCTGTTTAAGCGTGTAGACGATGCGCTGTATCGCGCTAAAAATGATGGGCGCAATAAAGTCCTTGCAGCATGAAACTGGAGTATACGGGAAAGCCCCGCTACAATGCCTGCCTCGAATAAATTAACGTCAGGTGGGTAAAATCTGCAATGGGCAAAACAGAAATAATACTCACCTTAATTATTTTGCTCCTTATTATATTTGGCTTCTGGTTTATTTTTAGCGGGGAAATCTGGTATCTCGTCGAGTTTCTCGAAAATAGTCTTTACCCGACCTTCGACGCCCCTTAACGCACGTTTAATATCGTGTTTCACCTACCGAATTTGTCAGGTATCTGCCAGCCTGACGGCCGCGTAAGATACGCGTCGTTATCCTCCAACTACGTTGATAACGAATCACTTATTCACTTGCTTATGTTGCCCGTGCTCTGACGGGCTTTTTTATTTCCCGCATTTCAGCCACGCCAGGCTATATCTTAATCATCTTTAATGACAAGGGAGAGGAATGATGAGCAAGAAGATCCTGATGCTGGTGGGCGATTATGCCGAAGATTACGAAACCATGGTGCCTTTTCAGGCGTTACAGATGGTTGGTCATCAGGTGGATGCCGTCTGCCCCGACAAACCGAAGGGCGACTACATCATAACGGCAATCCATGATTTCGACGGCGCCCAGACCTATAGCGAAAAACCCGGTCACCGCTTTACCCTCAACGCCGACTTTTCCGCCGTAAAGGAGCAGGACTACGACGCGCTGCTCATCCCCGGCGGGAGAGCGCCCGAGTATCTGCGGTTAAATGAGGACGTGTTAAAGCTGGTACAGGCGTTTGACGCCGCGCGCAAACCGATTGCTGCGGTGTGCCACGGCCCTCAACTGCTCGCCGCCGCGGGCATCCTGAAAGGCCGAACCTGTAGCGCCTACCCGGCCTGTGCACCTGAGGTCCGTCTCGCGGGGGGACACTACGCCACGATCGGCATCGATCAGGCACATGTCGACGGCAACCTGGTGACGGCTCCCGCGTGGCCCGCCCATCCGCAGTGGCTGGCGAAGTTTAATGCGTTATTAGAATAATACGTTCCGGTCTCATCGCTGCCGAAAAGCACAGCGCGGTATCACCCATGGCAAAACTGGCGCTCACGTGCGCCAGTTCGCATTAACCATCAGTGCTTCTCAATATACATCGTCCGGCTATACGCCACGTCTTCCGGGTTATTAATCGGATACCCTTTCACCCACGGCTTAATCAGACGACCGTTGGTGTACTGGTAAATAGGCGCGATCGGCGCTTTCTCCATGAGGATTTTCTCCGCCATGTTGTAGTCCGTGTTACGCGCTTTCGCCGTGGTTTCGAGCGTCGCCTGGTGGATTATTTTATCGTAAGCCGGGTCGTTGAAGCGCGAGATATTCCCGCTGTGGGTTGAGGTCAGCAGGGACAGGAAGGTCGAGGGCTCGTTGTAATCCCCCACCCATGACGCGCGGATCACATCAAAATTGCCGGTGTTGCGGCTGTCGATGTAGGTTTTCCACTCCTGATTTTGCAGCTTGACGTCCACACCGAGGTTTTTCTTCCACATGGACGCCACCGCAATGGCGATTTTCTGGTGGTTTTCCGACGTGTTGTACAGCAGGTTCAGCTTCAGCGGACGCTGGGGGCCGTAGCCTGCGGCCTGGAGCAAGGTTTTGGCCTGAGCGTTCAGCTCCTGCTGGGACATCTGCTCGAACGGCGAAGGTTCAGGCGTGAAGCCCGCCGTCACGTCAGGGGTGAAATGCCAGGCCGGTTTCTCGCCGGTACCCAGTACCTTATCCGCCATAATGCGGCGATCGATAGTCATGCTCAGCGCAAGACGAACCCGGGCATCGGCCGTCGGCCCCTTTTGCGTGTTAAACGCGTAGTAATAGGTCCCGAGCTGAGGCGGCGTATACACCTGGCCAGGAATATCCTTCAGGAGCTTCTGATACATGTTTTTCGGGAACGATTCGGTAATATCGATATCCCCTGCCAGATAGCGTTTCGTGGCGGACGATTCCTGATTAATCGGAATAAAGGTCACTTTTTGCAGGACAGTTTTCGCATTGTCCCAGTAGTGGGTGTTCGGCACGACAACCAGTTTTTCATTCACCACGCGCGCGTTCAGAACGTAGGCCCCGTTACCGACCAGCGCTCCCGGACGCGTCCACTCTTTCCCGCTTTCAACATTGGCTTTTTGCACCGGATAGAAGGCGAAGTTTGCCGTCAGGTTGCTAAACCACGGTAGCGGTTTATCCAGCTGGACGCGCAACGTTCTGGCATCCACCGCCGTCACGCCCAGGGTATCTGGCGCCGCTTTACCATCAATAATGGCCTGCGCGTTGCTGATGCCCGCCAGCGCCGCAAACCAGGCAAACGGAGAGGTCGTTTTCGGATCAACCAGACGCTGCCAGCTGTAGACAAAATCCTGCGCGGTAACCGGCGTACCGTCAGACCATTTTGCGTTATCGCGCAGGGTGAACGTCCAGATTCGATTATCGTTGCTCTGCCAGCGCGTCGCCACGCCCGGGGTCAGTTCCCCTCTCTCATTCTGATTTACCAGCCCTTCGAAAAGATCGCGAATCACCTGAATCTCTGGCAACCCCACCGCTTTTGCGGGATCGAGCGAAGCCGGTTCGTCTTTAATGTGTCTGACCAGCTCCTGTTTTTGCGCCAGCACCGTGCCCTGTGGCACATCGGCAGCGTATGAGAGTGAAGAGAGTCCGCACAGGCAAAGTGCGGCAAAAAGACGCGAAACAGGATGCTTCATAAGATCCCCTTTAAAAAATTCTGGTAAAAAGCAGATGCGTAATTATTTGTTTCGACAGTAAGAAATGCAAACAACTTACGCCTGAATAGTGATTTAAGGCAATTCTCAGCCGTTAAGGAAACTATTTGATTAACAGCGGCTTTTGCACAACACTGCCTGTAGAGACTTCGTTATCAGGATATCGTATGGCAACCACCCGACCCCGCGCGGAACGCGGCGCCTTCCCTCCGGGCGCTGAACAATATGGCCGCTCATTTTTAGGCGCATCGCTGATCTGGTTCCCGGCCCCCGATGCCGATCGCGACAGCGGTTTGGTTATTGCCGGCACGCACGGAGATGAGAACTCGTCTGTCGTCACGCTCTCGTGCGCGCTGCGGACGCTGACCCCGGCATTGCGACGTCACCACGTGATTCTTGCCGTGAATCCGGACGGCTGTCAGCTTGGATTACGGGCGAATGCGCGAGGAATCGACCTGAACCGTAATTTCCCTGCAGCAAACTGGCGCGCAGGGGAAACGGTATATCGCTGGAACAGCTCCGCCGAGGAGCGGGACGTGGTGCTGCTCACGGGCGATAAACCCGGATCGGAGCCGGAAACGCAGGCGCTGTGCCAGCTTATCCACAAGATCCACCCCGCCTGGGTTGTCTCCTTCCACGATCCGCTGGCCTGTATTGAAGATCCGCGCCACTCTGACCTGAGCGCGTGGCTGGCCCAGGCGTTCGCCCTCCCGCTCGTCACCAGCGTGGGCTATGAGACACCCGGTTCATTCGGCAGCTGGTGCGCCGACTTGAGCCTGCCCTGCATCACCGCTGAGTTCCCGGCGATCTCCTCCGACGAAGCCAGCGAAAAATACTTAAAGGCTATGATGGATCTGTTGCGCTGGCAGCCTCAGAGGTGAAGTACGCCGCTGGTAAAATTAAGCGCCGGTGAAACGTCAACGGCCAGCCACGTCGGGCCATCCAGATCGGCGAAACGGACCTGATTGACCAGCGGCAGCGCCGCACCGATCGCCCGTGAGGTGCAAAGCATGCATCCCAGCATCAGGGCGAACCCCTGCGCCCGGGCGTCCGCCGCCAGGGCCAGGGCTTCAGTCAGTCCGCCAGTCTTGTCGAGTTTGATATTGACCATGTCATAGCTGCCCTTAAGCGCGCTCAAATTCTCACGGGTATGACAGCTTTCATCCGCACAGACGGGCAACGGATGGATAAAATTCTTCAGCGCCGCATCCTCTTTTGCCGGCAGAGGCTGCTCCAGCATCGCCACGCCCAGATCGGCCAGCAGCTGGCATCGCGCGGCCAGCCCTTCGGGATGCCACGACTCGTTGGCGTCAACAATGAGCGTGGCTGACGGCACCGCCGAGCGAATGGCGACCATCCGCTCGCTGATCAGACGATCGTCGAGCTTCACTTTTAACAGCGTGGCCCCGGCGTCATAGAGCGCTTTCGCACTGGCGGCCATCTGCTCGGGCTCCCCAATCACGACCGTTTGCGCGGTCACGACGGACTCCGGCACGACCACGCCCAACAATGACGTCAGCGATTTTTGCTGCTTAGCGGCTTCAAGGCTCCAGAGCGCACAGTCGATGGCGTTGCGCGCCGCCCCGGCGGATAAACGCTGCTGTAACGCGTCGCGCGTGAGGCCTTTTTGCAGGTCAGGTACCAGGGTCATGATCTGCGCCATCACGGATGGCAGACTTTCCCCATAGCGCGGGTAAGGCGTACATTCCCCGACGCCTTTAACCCCCTCTTCTTCGATTTCGACCACAACCACGCTGGCTTCACTTCGGCTGCCGCGAGAGATCACAAACGGGGTATGCAATGGCCAGGCTTCTTCATAGACCTTAACGCTTCTCATCACTGACTCCTTGCGGCCCGGAAAGGCGAAAAATTTGGTTTGCCGTGTTATCTGCTGATGGCATACACTAGCCACGACGTTAACTATATGTAAACAGGAAGATATCTATGTCACAACTCGTTCATTTCCAGGGCAACCCGGTTGCTGTAGCAGGTTCCATTCCGCAGGCTGGCAGCAAAGCGCAGGCTTTTACTCTGGTGGCTAAAGATCTGTCTGACGTCACACTGGCTCAGTTTGCGGGCAAACGCAAAGTACTGAACATTTTCCCAAGCATTGATACCGGCGTTTGTGCCGCATCCGTGCGTAAATTCAACCAGCTGGCGACTGAAATGGACAATACCGTGGTGCTGTGCATTTCCGCTGACCTGCCGTTTGCCCAGTCCCGTTTCTGCGGTGCCGAAGGCCTGAGCAACGTTATCACCCTTTCCACCCTGCGCAGCGCTGATTTCCTCGAGAACTACGGCGTCAGCATCGCGGAAGGCCCACTGAAGGGTCTGGCAGCACGTGCTGTACTGGTTCTTGATGAAAACGACACTGTTGTCTTCAGCGAACTGGTTAACGAAATCACCACCGAGCCGGACTACACTGCCGCGCTGGACGTGCTGAAAGCATAATAAGTCCTTAGCATTCTATACAACTTATTCTCAACCTCGCCACGGCGGGGTTTTTTATTAGAAAAAAGCTGAATCGTTAAAGCTAAAATATTCATCGATCACAAAAATCATGCAATAAAGACAGCAATATGTAACTCCCGCGTGATCATTAACGCATTCTAATTGTTAAAATCACCTAATTTTAACCTCAGTGAAGCCCATCACATTTCCCTTTTTGTCTAAACATTAGATTTGCTTACGAAAGTAAATAATCGTTTCAGCAAAAAGGATAAAATATGAAGATCAAATTCGCTTTTACGCTCCTGGCGGTCCTGGTTTCTGGCCATGCCGCGGCTAAAACCTGGGTGCTGACAAGTGCTGAAAGCAGCGTAGAGAAAGGAAACTGGAAGATTTCGAGTAATGAGCTGAAAGTTAAAGATCAGACGTTCAGCATTGAGCAAAAAGTCTTGCACGGCGGCAAGCAGGAAGGCAGTAAAGTCATCATTATTAGCAGTAAAGATGGCCTGACGATTACCCTGAGCCCGACCCGCGGCATGAACCTTCTGCACGTTGAAGGGTTTGGCACCCGACTGGGGTGGGATTCCCCTGTCAAAGAGGTCGTGAATCCGGCTTATATCAACCTTGAGAGCCGCAACGGTCTCGGCTGGCTGGATGGTTTCAACGAGATGATGGTGCGCTGTGGCTACGAGTGGACAGGTCACCCTGTCACGGCGGACGGGCAAATTTACACCCTGCATGGCAGGGCCGGGAATACCCCGGTATCGCAGGTGGAAGTTGAGGTGGCGGATGCCGCCCCGCATGAGATCCGCGTTCGGGGTTTGATCAAAGAGAGCACGTTCAAAAAAGCGGATCTGCAGACCATGACCGAACTGCGCTACGTTCCCGGAACCAACCAGTTCAGCCTGCATGATGTTCTCACTAACCATGCCGATTACCCTCACGATTACCAAATCATCTATCACAGCAACTTCGGGACGCCGATCCTCGAAGAAGGCGCACGTTTCCTTGCGCCAGCGGCGAGCGTAAGCCCATTCAATGACTACGCCAAAGCGGGCGTTAACGACTGGCAAACCTATGCCGGGCCGACAAAAGGCTTTGATGAGATGGTCTTTAACATTCAGCCGCTCGCCGACAACAACCACGAAACGCTCGCGGCGGTGGTCAATAAAGCCGGAGATAAAGGCGCATCCATCCAGTTTGATACGCGCCAGCTGCCCGTGCTGACCTTATGGAAAAACACCGATACGCTGAAGCAGGGTTATGTCACGGGCATTGAACCGGGCACCAGCTACGCCTACCCCGTGACGATTGAACGCCAACAGAAGCGGGTTAAGCAGCTGCAGCCGGGTGCCAGCGCGCAGTTTGATCTGACCTATACCCTGCTCCACAGCCCGCAGCAGGTGAAAGAGGTCGAAAGCAGGATTGCGTCGATTCAGGGCGAGACAAAAACAGACATCGTTAACACGCCGCTGGCGAAGGAATAAACTTAATATGAAAAGTAAAAAGCCTCTTTGCAGAGGCTTTTTTGTTATTCGTCACCTTTCTTATGATTCAAACCATACTCGCGTAGCTTATTGGCGATCGCGGTGTGCGAGACGCCCAGGCGTTTTGCCAGTTTGCGGGTGCTGGGATAGCTGCGGTACAGCTGCGTCAGCACAGAACGCTCGAAACGGCTGGTGATGTCATCAAGCGACCCTTCCATCGCCTCTTCCCCTACCGATACCGTTCCGGCGTCGTAATCCGGCAACAGGATATCCTGCGGACGCAGCTCATACCCTTCAAGCTGGGTCAGCGCGCGATATACGGCGTTTTTGAGCTGACGAATGTTCCCCGGCCAGCCGTAGCGCATAAGCACCGTGCCCAGATCGGCAGACAGCTTCGGACGAGGAACCCCCTGCTCATCGGCAAAGCGGGCGACGAACAGCTCCGTAAGCGGCATGATGTCCTGCGGGCAATCGCGCAGCGGCGGAATATTCAGCGTCAGGACGTTAAGGCGGTAATAGAGATCTTCGCGGAAGATCCCCTTTTGCACCAGTTCCACCAGGTTCTTCTGGGTGGCGCAAATGACGCGCACGTCCACATGCACCTCGTGATCCTCACCGACGCGGCGGAACGTGCCGTCGTTCAGGAAACGCAGCAGCTTAGCCTGCATACGCGGCGACATTTCGCCGATCTCGTCCAGCAGCACGGAGCCGCCGTTAGCCTGCTCGAAGAACCCTTTCTTGCCCTCCGGCGCGTGACCAAACAGCTCGCTTTCAACGGCATCTTCCGGGATAGAGGCACAGTTAAGTGCCAGATAAGGCTTAGCCGCACGCGGGCTCGCCAGATGCACGGCGTGAGCCAGCAGGTCTTTCCCGGTGCCGGTATCGCCGGTAATCAGCAGCGGCGCGGTCAGGCTTGCGAGCTTACGCGCCTGATCAACCACATGACGCATTTTCGGGCTGACGGCAATAATCTGGCTGAACGCGCCAACATCCTGACTGGAGAGGTTTTGCAGCTGACGACCCATGCGTAGCGTCGAGCGCAGCATGATCACCGCCCCGGTCAACACGCGGGTATTCCCTTCCCCTTTCAGATAGACCGGCGTGATCTCCATCAGGAAATTCTGCCCGTTAATCACCACATGCTCGCTGTGCGTGTTCTGCGGATTGCTGTCCAGCCAGCGCTGGAAGTTAAAACCGGGGATCAGCTGCGCGGCGTGATGATTGCTCAGCTTCTCCTGGCTCTGCGCGAAAAGCTGGCAGCTCGCGTGGTTAACGCGCTCAACTTTGCTTTTCAAATCCAGAGAGAGGAACGGTTCAGGCATGGCTTCCAGCAGCGCGCTCAGCGCCAGGTGCTCACGCTCGGACGGCATCCAGGGAATGGTGCGTACATCCGTAACGCCAGCGATACGGCGGATTTCCGCCATCAGGCTGCTGAAGGTATTAAATTCAATTTCGGCAAAATTGAGGTAAATTCGCCCGACAGGATCGATCTCAATGCCACGTAAATCAATGCTACGTAAAACAAGAAGATCGAGTAATTCGCGGGTCAGACCGAGACGGTCTTCACAGAAGACTTCAAGACGCATGGGAAATTCACCGTTTTAAGCCAATAACAATAAAATGATATGTCAGAACACGGTGATCGGGAAGATGGCTGTCAACAAATATTGACAGCCAGCACGATTAGTGAACAAAACCTCACGGCGAAGGTTTTTTATTGAGCGTCTCTTTGAGCTGGCCGATCAGTTCACGCCTGAAATCCCCCAGCCGGGGCTTATCGCCGTCAATCCAGGGCAGCGGACGGCAGACTTCCATCGCTTTAATCCCCAGGCGTGCGGTTAATAATCCCGCACCGATGCCCTGAGCCGCACGGGCAGAAAGACGCGCCGCCAGATCCTGCGACATCCAGTCCATGCCCACTTCGCGCACCAGCTCACTCGCCCCGGCAAACGCGATATTGAGCAGGACCAGCTTAAACAGTCTGATCCGACTGTAGTAACCCAGCTCTATGCCGTAAAGGTTCGCAATACGGTTGATCAGGCGCAGGTTACGCCAGGCGATAAAAGCCATATCGACCAGCGCCAGCGGGCTGACGGCAATCATCAATGTGGATTCCGCCGCAGAACGGCTGATTTCGCGCCGCGCCTGAGCATCCAGCACCGGCTGTACCATGTGGGAATAGAGCGTCACCACTTCCCGGTCATTCTGAGTTTCATGGATGGCGGCATACCAGCGCTGAAGCGCCGGATGCGACTGATCGATTCCGGCCTGGCTGGCCAGCTTTTCACAGAACGCGCGCCCTTTCCCGGTGCCGTGACTGTGGAGCAGATCCCGCGCTTCATCACGCTCGTGCGCGCGCTGTCGCAGACGCCAGAGTCGACGCCATTCGGTGGCAACCGACCCGACGCCAGCCCCCACAATCAGCGCGCCTGCGGCACATCCGCCCAGCGCGACCCAGTCCTGCGTGTGCCAGGCATTCATCGTCCACTGCACGCCCTGACCCACCACGCTTACGCCAAACAGCGCCAGACCGGCAGTGACCATCCTGCGCCACAGGCTGCGTTTTGGACGCAGCGCGGCGTCCACGACCGCCTCCGCCGGACCATCCTCAACAACCGGCTCGTCCTGCAGCGCCGGGGCAAAGTTATCGGCCTGGGTACCGCTGAACGTCTGCGCCGTTTTGAACGCCTCCTGAGGGTTCTGCTCAAGCGTTCCGGTAAAGTCAATGCGCGGTTTTAACGGTTCCGTCATCGCAACTTATCTCCAATCAAAAACTCCAGTGCCGCATCCAGACGGATGTGCGGTAAAGGCCTGTCGACGCTCATGGCCTGCGGGCGGAAGGCTTCAAACTGAAAGCCCTGTTTCTGCCAGAAGGCCTGGCCCGGCAGCCGCGCAGGCACTTCGCCTGGGTAGACAGTAAGTGGTTCACCGTCGCTGAGCCGGTTGCCGCGTAATGCCGGTATTTTCTCGCCGTTAAGGTCAATTAGCCCGCTTTGCGTCGCCTGCACGGACGCGAGCCCAAGGCAATCCATGCTGATCCCTTCGAAGGCGGCGTTTTGCCAGGCGTCCTGTACCAGCTGCTGTAGCAGCGACACCATATTGGCATGCTGGTCGACGGTGACGTGATCGGCTTTTGTGGCCGCAAAGAGCAGTTTATCGATCACCGGTGAGAAAAGACGGCGGAACAGCGTTCGCTGTCCATAGTGAAAACTTTGCATCAGCTGCGTCAGGGCAAGGCGCATATCGTTGAATGCCTGTGGCCCGCTGTTGAGCGGCTGCAGACAATCCACTAGCACAATCTGACGGTCAAATCGTAAAAAGTGGTTCTTATAAAATCCCTTAACCACTTTTTCACAATAGTAATGGTAGCGCTCGCGCAGCATCCCTGCGTTAGTGTGCTTATCAGCCTGCGCCAGCGTCGACTCGCCAACCCCGTCCACATCCGGCCAGGGGAAAAACTGAAGCGCAGGCGCGCCCGCTAAATCACCCGGCAGAACAAAGCGCCCCGGCTGAATGAAGTGTAACCCTTCCTGTTTACACTGGTGTAAATACGCCGTCCAGGCGTCGGCAATGGCCGCCAGACGGTTTTCATCTGCTGGCGCAAGCGGGTCCAGCCCTTCGCACAGCTGTCGCCATTTGGCCGACCACCCGGCGCGTTGCCCCTGCAGCAATCCCGTCATCTGGCGTGACCAGCTGAGGTAATCCTGCGCCAGCATCGGCAGGTCGAGCAGCCATTCGCCGGGGTAATCGACGATTTCAAGATATAGCGTGGAGGTATCCTTGAAATGGCGCATCAGGGATTCATTCGAGCGGAAACGCAGCGCAAGACGAATTTCACTGACCCCTCGCGTCGGCGTCGGCCACGCGGGCGGGTCGCCATAAAGCTGTGCCAGCCCTTCGTCATAGGTAAAACGGGGAATGCCAAAATCACGCTGTGGAACGCGCTTAACGCCCAGCAGACGCTCTTCCCGCACCGCGCCAAGCAACGGCAGACGCGCCCCGGCGTGCAGGTTCAGGAGCTGGTTCACCATCGCGGTGATAAACGCCGTCTTACCGCTTCGGCTCAACCCCGTCACCGCCAGTCGAAGATGACGGTCAACGCCGCGGTTTACCAGTGAATTGATTTCGTTTTTAAGTCGCTTCATCGCCGTCCTTCGTTGCCTGGAAGCCTTGAATGCATGGCTTCAGAATACAATAAATGGGGGCAGATCGTTGATTATCAATTCTTATTTATTGCTATTGCCGTTTTTTCTCCAGTAAGATGAACGCCATTGCTGTCAGTCCTGAGTGAGTAAGGTGTATGTCACCCACCATTTATGATATCGCACGGGTTGCGGGCGTATCGAAATCAACCGTTTCCCGCGTTCTGAATAAACAAACGAATATTTCTCCTGAAGCGCGTGACAAAGTGCTGAAGGCGATTGACGAATTAAATTATCAGCCCAACAAACTGGCCCGTGCCCTGACCTCTTCAGGATTCGATGCCATTATGGTTATTTCGACCCGTTCAACCAAAACCACTGCCGGCAATCCTTTTTTCTCCGATGTTCTTCATGCCATTACGGCAAAAGCGGAAGAAGAAGGATTCGATGTTATTTTACAAACCTCAAAAAGCAGTGAAGACGATCTCCTGAAATGCGTGAGTAAAATAAAACAGAAGATGATCAAAGGGATCATCATGCTGAGTTCACCCGCAAATGAATCCTTTTTCACCACGCTGGACGCGTATGGCGTACCGGTAGTGGTTATCGGCAAAGTGGAAGGTGAGTATCAGAATATTTATTCCGTCGACACGGATAATTTTCATGACAGCGCCACGCTGACGGAAACCTTTATCAAAAACGGCCGCCGGAAAATTGCCTGCCTGCATGCGCCGCTTGAATATCATGTTTCGATCGATCGCCTGGCGGGTTATAAAGCCAGTCTGGAAAAGCACCATATTGCGATTAACCCGGACTGGATCATGGATGGTGGTTATACCCATGAGAGTGCGCTTAAGGCGGCTCTGGAACTGCTCTCTTCACCCACGCCGCCTGATGCCGTATTTGCTACCGACAGCATGAAGTTACTCGGCCTTTATCGCGCGGCGGACGAGTTAAATCTGATGATACCGGAACAGGTGGTGATAGCCGGATACAGTGACCCGATGCTGTCTCTCATTTTAACGCCCGCACCAGGCGGCTTTGATATCCCCACCCGCAAACTGGGGGAAGAGAGCTGCGATCTTCTCTTCAGGCGTATTGCGGGTCACCCCGCCCCGCAAAAAGTGCTGGTTGATACCCATTTTTTACTGGCGGCCTCGCTGCGCTAAAACCAGGGGCACCAGGCCCCTGGAAGACCCACGGGTCAGAACGCGTAATTTACCCCAACGCCCGCATAGTGGAAGCGGTCGTTTTTACCCTCGTCATGGTTTTCCCATTCGTAGGCGTATTCAAGCGTCATGGATAAACCGTTGTTGAAGTCATAGGCGTACTGCATACCCAGACGGTTGAAATCATGTCCTTCACGCTCAGGATCGTCCTGCCAGTCCCAGTTCGACCAGCGATCGAGCCCCAGTCGGGTGTAAGGCGTTAAAGTCGTCTGACCCAATGAAATAGGCAGGTAGGCGCGAATTTCCTGAGTGGAGAACTCGCCGTTATTACGTGAACCGTCCATATTGAAACCGCGCTCTAAATAGTAATTCACTTTAGCGGCGAAGGTGTCGTTAATGGTCCAGGTAAAGCCCGTTTCGGTTTCGACGCGGCTGTCTGAATAGCCTGTTTTTTCCAGATCGTTGGCAAACTGGTACATGGCAAACCAGCCGCCGAAACGCCAGTCGTCGGTTAATTTAATATCCCAGTCCGGCTGAATTTTGTAGCGCTGCATATTTGCGCTGCCGTCTCTGGCGCCGTGTTCATCCTTAAAGTGATAGCCATAATTACGGAAACCACCGGTCAGACCGAACGTGAAATCATCGGTACCAATAAAACGATAGCGTAATTCAAATTCCGGGCGGTCGAAATAGGTCCCACGGGTCATGCTGCTATAATCAACCGGTCCTTCCTGATACATCGCCAGCGAAATAGTCCAGGCATCCCAGGTCGCATTAAACCACACGGAGGGTTCATATAATCCGTCTTTATCTTCTCCCTGGCCTTCGACGTTTTCAATTTCATACATCGCGCCAATATTAAATTCCCATTGTTTAGCCGTTTCTGTTGCATGTGCGCAGCTCACCCCTGCGCACAGCACGAGCGCAGCACTTTTTAGTAGAGTACTCATAAAATATTCCCTTTATAATTAACAAACAAAAAACCGGAAATTTGCATTTCCGGCAAACACCTTTCTTATCTAATAGCCGCTTCGGTATCGGCGTCGAAGAAATGGCACTTATTCATATCGAACTGGATACCGATATTATCCCCTGCGGCATAATCATTCGCTGCTCCCGCGCGAACCACCAGCTCATGGCCGCCAACGGTGGCGTAGAGCATGAACTCCGCACCGGTCAGTTCGGCTACGCTGACTTTCGCCGCGATATTTTCACCGCTACTCTGCTGGGTGAGAATATCTTCCGGGCGGATCCCAAAGACCACAGCTTTACGCTGATATCCAGCGGCTTGCAGTGACGCGAGCTTGTCTTCCGGGATCGCCAGGCGCAGCGTTTCCGTGACGAAATAGCGGTCGTCGATGGCACCACGAACAAAGTTCATGGCTGGCGAGCCAATGAACCCCGCAACAAACATGTTTGCCGGCTCGTTGTATACCTGCTTCGGTGCCCCGACCTGCTGAATAATGCCGTCTTTTAAGATCACAATGCGGGTCGCCATCGTCATGGCTTCCGTCTGATCGTGGGTCACGTAAATCATCGTGGTATTGAGCTTCTGGTGAAGCTTGCTGATTTCAGCTCGCATCTGCACGCGGAGCTTGGCATCGAGGTTGGAGAGCGGTTCATCCATCAGGAACACGCCCGCTTCCCGCACTATCGCCCTGCCCAACGCCACGCGCTGACGCTGGCCACCGGACAGCGCGCCGGGTTTACGCTTGAGGTACTCCCGTAGGCCGAGGATCTGTGCCGCCCAGTTGACGCGCTCTTCGATAACCGCCGGAGCGATTTTCTGCATCTTCAGGCCAAACGCCATGTTGTCGTAGACCGTCATATGCGGATAAAGCGCATAGTTCTGGAACACCATGGCGATGTCACGCGATTTGGCGGGCACATCGTTCATACAAACGCCGTCGATCACCAGTTCACCGGCGGAAATCTCCTCCAGCCCGGCAATCATGCGCAGCGTCGTCGATTTACCGCAGCCAGACGGGCCGACAAAAACGATAAACTCCTTGTCCTCGATTTCGAGGTTAAAATCCTTCACCACGTGGACCTGGTTATCGTAAATTTTCTGAATATGTTTCAGTGACAGTTGTGCCATTTTTAATTCCTTATCAATACGCCCGGGAGGCCCAGAAATCGGTCAGGCATTTCCAGGTCAGTTCCTGCGTCGAATGAAGCTGTAGTCCCGCATGGGCCAGGCCTGAGCCAATCCCGACCGACAGCATGCCCGCCGCGTTGATCGCCGCCACGCCCGCGGGCGCATCTTCGACCCCAATGGCCGCCTCGGGGCGGACGTCCAGGCCTGCACACGCGGCGAGGAAGATCTCCGGGTCCGGTTTTGAACAGACGATACGGGAAGCATCGGCGCAAAAATCAAAGGCGCGATGAATACCCAGGGCATGCAGTATTCCAGGAGCGTTGAGGGAAACGGAGGCGAGCCCAATTTTGACCTTCGCCGCCCGAATGTCCGCCAGCACCTCCCGGATGCCCGGCAGCAGTGACGCCTCGGTCAACGACGACAGCGATGCGACGTAGAGCGCATTTTTCTTCCCCGCCAGCGCCAGGCATTGTTTGTCGTCAAACGCCCCCTCTTTCCCACCGTGTCGCAGGATCCGCTGCAGGGATTCCATGCGGCTAATTCCCTTCAGCTCCTCGTTGAACACCTCATCGATAGTGATGCCGATCTCCTGTGCGACCGAACGCCAGGCGAGAAAATGGAGATGCGCCGTATCGGTGATGACCCCATCAAGATCGAATACAACAGCTTCAGGCTTCATGGCTGGCCTCCGTGGTAGCGGTCCCATTAAAAGACGTAAGAAATTCCCTACGAGACAGTGCCTGCTGCTCCGATACGCATACCGTTTTTCCCCACAGGGTTAACGTGACGGGCGCGGTGGTCTCGATGGTTAAAACGTCATTTTCAAACGTGAAGCGCAGGCGAGCGTTCTGCCAGCGCAGCGGGAAGGCAAGTTTTCGCCAGCGAGCGGGTAGCTTCGGCGCAAGGTGCAGCTCGCCCTCAACAATCTGCATGCCGGCAAACCCCTGAATAACGCCGGACCAGATAGCCCCCGTGGCAGCGGCATGAATGCCGTCATCGCTGCTGTGCGGATCGTCGCCCAGATCGATAGCCACGCCAGCGCGCCAGAAGGCGTAGGCCCCTTCCGTATCGCCACAGCGGGCGGCCACAATGCCGTGAATGGCCTTGCTCAGCGAAGAGTCATGGATCGTACGTGGCTCGTAAAACGCCAGGTTGGCCGCGCACTGGTCGGGGGTAAATTTCTCCGGCAACAGATAGTTAAGCATCACCACGTCAGCCTGCTTGAGGATCTGCATCTCGTTAACTTCCGCGCGAGAGTAATCCAGCAGGATGGTCTGCTTACCCGCTTTGGCTTTATAGCGGCTTAAATCGATCGCCGGTTTCGCCATGAACGAATCGTCCTGCGGGATAACGCCCCCGGCGTCGGCTTCCGGCAGCCACAAGCGGGCCAGGAAGGTGGTCGCCTTCTCCATGAAGCAGGCATCTTCACGCTCAAACATCGACATAAACCGACATGCGCTGGCCACGTTGTACCAGGCCAGATAGTTGGTGTAGGCGTTGTTATTCACATGTTCGGTGTATTCGTCCGGCCCAATCACATCATGAATTTCCAGGCGCCCGTTAATCTCCGTAGCGCGGCCCATCCAGAACGTTGCCGTCTCTACCAGCAGGGTCAGCCCTTCATTGCGCATAAATGCGTCATCACGCGTGGCCTGCCAGTAGGCCACAACGGCCCAGGCAATGTCCGCCACAATGTGGTGTTCGGCCAGGGCGGAGGCCACTTTCTGCCGCATGCCCGTACGGATGTTGATGGCTGCAAACTCCGGCGTCTCCTCTTTGCCGCTTGCGGCGCTCTCCCACGGGAACAGCGCGCCCGGCCAGCCGTTGCGGCGGGCTTTTTCCCGGGCCCCGGCCAGGTTCAGCCAGCGATAGCGCAGCAGACTGCGGGCCACCTGCGGACGAGTGAAAAGATGGAAAGGCAGCATGAATATTTCGGTGTCCCAGAAGACATGGCCTTTATACCCCTCGCCGGTCAAGCCCTTAGCGGCAATGCTGCTCCGCTCATCATGGGCTGGCGTCATGGTGGTCAGATGCCAGACGGCATAGTCCAGCGCCATCTGATCGTCAGGAGATGCAGAAGCCACTTCCACCCTGGCGTCACGCCATACGTCTTCCCATGCGCAGGTTGAACTCTCCAGCAGCGAGGCATATCCCCTTGCCGCACAAACCTTGAGATCCGCCAGCGCGCCGCGCGCGAAAGACTCCTGCGACAGGGCTTTATCGCTGCGATGGGCCACCCAGACCAACTTATCCAGCGTGACAGTGTCACCCTGCGGTATCGTCAGGGAATAGTGAGCAGAGAGCCGACGATTTTTAGCGGTAAAGCAGCTTTCGCTGTCTGCTGATAGCTGACAAAAAGCCGAGATAACAACGTCAGAGTCCCGGTCCTGTGTTTCATACACACCCTGCATATAGTGCTGGTCGAATACCCTGACAGAAATTTCATCCAGATGCTGACGGCCGGTATTGGTTTGTGTGGCATCAATACCGGTTTTCATCACCACCTGCGAGGTTGCGTCAAGCGGGGTGATCGCAAGCTGCATGGCCACAAGCGGCAGCTGATCGAGAGAGACAAAACGACGACTCTCCAGGCGATAGCGCTTTCCGTTGGGCGAGCGCCAGACAACGCGGCGATGCAGCTCGCCGTTGGCAAACGCCAGCTCGCGCTGCCACTCAAGAATGTCCCCGGACAGAAGGGTAAAATTCACCCCGTCCAGCTCAACCTCGATACCGGTGATATCGGGCAAATTGATCAGCTCGGTGGTCTCGTTACGTCCCGCCTGGTGATACAAGCCCGCAAGATACATCCCTCGGGTTTGCTGGGTGTAATCTTCTTCATGCGCAGCGCGAATGCCCATGTAGCCGTTACCGCATGCCATAATGGACGCGTACTTATTCAGACTGTGCGGACAAAAGCCCGGATCGGTTAATACAGACACGCTCAGCATATTGTTACGCTTTCTCCTGTTTCTGCCGACTGATAAAGCGCCGCGACAAGCTGCTGAATCACCAGCCCCTGTTCAGCATCTGCAATCATTACGGGCTCTCCCTGCACGTGGCGGACAAAGGCCTCCATGCTGCGTAAATGGCGCTGATCGTCAGCCTCTTCACGCTGAATCAGGGTCTGTAACGCCCCGGCGTCATCCTGATAAATATGTGCCGGGAAAAGCGTCGCCCCCGCTTTTTCACCGCAAAACGCGACATTCATGATCGACTGCTCGCGGATATTCAGCGCGAATGAGGTGTCCAGACGCAAAATGCCGCCGTTGCAGAATTCGATGGTGCCAAACAGGGCATCTTCCACCGTAAACTGAGCAGGATCCCACTCGCCAAACTGGCCGCTGCTTTTCCGGGTTCCCAGCCTCTGGAAACCGTGCGCCGTGACCCTTTTGACCGCCGGGAAACCCAGCACGTACATCGCGGCATCCAGCATGTGAATACCGATGTCAATCAGCGGCCCACCGCCCTGCAGCGCTTTATTGGTGAAGACGCCCCAGCCCGGCACGCCGCAGCGCCGCAGCGCCTGCGCCGAGGTGAAGTAGATTTCGCCCAGCGTTCCGTTCATCACGGCCTCGCGCAGCAGTTGCGTATCGAGCGCAAAGCGGTGATGGAAGTCATATGCCAGCACTTTGCCCGCCTTGCGGGCAGCGATCCGCATCTCGTCGGCCTCTTGCGGCGTCATGGCAGGCGGTTTTTCGCACATCACATGACAGCCGGCCTCCAGCGCTGCCATCACATGCTCAAAATGGAATCGGTTTGGCGAACAAACGCTCACCACGTCCGGCTTAACCGCCTCCAGCATGGCGCACGCGTCCTGCCACGCCGACGGTATGGCATGGCGCTCCGCAAAAGCCTGTGCCTGTTCGAGGCGGCTGTCCATGACAGCCACCATCTGAACATCACTGCGCGTGGCGTAATACGAGGCATGCACTTTGTCCGCAACCTGCCCGGCGCCAATGATGGCGACGCGCAGTGGCGACGTTGTTGAAGCACTCATCACGCTCGTCATCCTTAGCATTCGCGTAAATAAGTGAGTGAATCCCGGTAAGCCTGAGCGGGATCCTCAGCGCGCACGCGACACTCGTATACCACATAGCCCTGGTAATTATCCGCACGCAGCTGATTGAACAGGCTGGCAAAATCGAGGCTACCGCTTCCCGGCTGGTAACGGTGATTATCGGCGATGTGCACATGGCCCAGCAGATCGCGGTGCTGATGCAGCGCCTCCGGCAGCGAATCTTCTTCAATGTTCATATGATAGAAATCGCCGATGATCTGCACATGCTTGAGGCCGTTCTCTTCGATATAGCGTCGTGCGTCAGCCAGGGTGTTGATCATGTGATCCTGATAGCGGTTCAGCGGCTCCAGGTAGACGGTGGTTCCGGTGCGCGCGGCCACCTCATCCAGCCAGCGCAGCGACGCACTCACCGCTTTGCGGTCGCCTTCCAGGCTGCGTGGAGAGGTCATCGGCGGCAAACGGAAGGTAAACATTCCCCAGGCTGCAGGCACGATAATGCCCTTGCCGCCCACTTCGGCCAGGGCTTCCAGAATGCGTTCAATCTGCGCTAAACCGTTCAGACGACGCTCTTCGATAAAGTCACCAATCCAGCCATCGTATCCGCCGCAGGCGGTCGTGACCGGCAGGCCGGTGGCCTTAATCGCCGCTTTCACCTCGGCAAGATTTTCCACCAGCAGCTTGCCGTCAATTTCATAGCCATCGAAACCCATCGCTTTGATGTACTCGAATTTCTCCAGGATATTGCCCGGGAAAAAGGCCTGATTTTGTGTTGCGATTTTCATGAGTTGCTTTCCTTAGCTTAAAAAGTGACGCCCATTTTGATGCTCAGTTCCGGATGCTGATCCACATATTTCATGTAGCTTTCAGCGCTGCTGGTGAAGGTCACGACCGGGTCGATCAGATCTTCACAATTCAGATAACCGTTCATCAGCAGTTCCCAGCAGGTCTCTTCAATACGCTTGCGGCTCCAGCGCGGGTAATCCGGGTTTGGCTCACTGCAGGCGCGGGAGAAGACAATCTTCGCGTTGTTGAAATGCGCTTCACGCCCCAGGTTAAAGCCTGCTGAGAACGGTTTAGCGAACGCAACGTAGGAGATGGTGCCGCCGTAGGCGAGGCCGCGCAGCGCGGACTGCAGCGCATCGGCAAAGCCGCTGGTCTCGATGATCACGTCTGCGCCCTGCTTTCCGGTCAGCTTTTTAATTTCCAGACCAACGTCTGTGCCGATTGGGTTCAGGCAGTGGTCCGCACCGTGACGACGGGCGATCTCGCAGCGGTGTTCGATCGGATCAACGCCGATAACAACTGACGCGCCCGCTTTTTTCGCCAGCTGAATCGCAATCTGTCCGATGGCACCCAGGCCGACCACGACAACAAAGTCGCCCACGCGGACGTTGGCATCACGCACGCCGCTCATGGCAAACTGTGCCGGATCGTAGCAAACGGCGTTCTTCCACGAGGCGCCCTGCGGCATTTTGCGCAGCTTGTAGTTGTTGACGGCATTCACGATAACCGTCTCCTGCAGCGGACCGTAGCAGCAAACGCGATCGCCAGTCTGGTATTCCGTGACGTCCGCACCGCATTCGATGATGTCGCCAACAATCATGTTGCCCAGCTGGAACTTACCGAACTCGATACCGCGCGCTGCGCCCTCTTCACGCGGCGTGAACATCTGCCACTCCGCGTTAAACTCTTCATCGATAAACGGGCTTGCGGCGCGGAAATCGACCACTTCAGTGCCGTGCTTCGGGGCACCAAAGCGGGCACGAATTTTCACTTCATGTGCTTCCACAGCACGATCTTCATATTCCACAAGCGCCGCCACACGTGGCGCTGTCGCAACTAATTTTTTCATGATTGACTCCTTGTTAAAATTGGCCGCCTCAGCCCTTCACGCCACCGGCGGTCAAACCACTTTTAATAAAACGTTCGGACAGGGCGTACATAATGACCACCGGAAGTGCCGTCACCAGCGATGCCGCCATCATGCGACCCCAGATATAATCGGGTGTGCTAAAGAGCGTGTTCAGCCCGACCGGCAAGGTGAAGTTGCTGGCGCTGGACAGGAAAATGGACGCAAACAGATAGTCGTTCCACGCCACCATGAAGCAGTAGACAAACACCGATACGAGCCCGGATATCGCCAGCGGTACGGTAATACGGAAGATGATTTGCAGGCGGTTAAGGCCGTCCATCATCGCGGCTTCTTCTATTTCGTCCGGGATGGTGTCGAAGTAGCTGCGCAGCATGAACACCGCCGTCGGTAACGTCTGCGTCACCATGGTGATAATCAGCGCCAGCTCGGTGTCGTAGATCCCCAGCGCGGTGATGATTTTGAACAACGGCACCACCAGCAAGATGCCGGAGAACATGTAGACGGTGTAAAAACTCGCGTTGATCGTCGTGCGGCCCTTAAAGCGCAGCTTGGACAAGGCGTAAGCGCCCAGCGTACCGAGAAACACGGCAATCACCGATGAGGTCAGCGACACCACCATGCTGTTTCTGAAGTAATCCACAAACGGGAAGATCAGCGGGTTAAAGATGTCGATGTAATGCTGCAGCGTCCACGCCTGCGGCAGAATGGTTGGGTGGAGCGAGATCGCCTCTTTGGCGCTCTTGAATGACGTCATCAGCATCACGAAGAACGGGAAGAGCGTGATGATCAGAAATACCGCCAGCCCGAGATAAAAACCAATACGGCTCAGTACGCGTTTATTTGTTGCCATTGAGGTTCACCCTTTTTCTGGTCAGCAGAATCACAGCGAAGATGATCACGAACAGCACCACAGAAATGGCCGCTGCTTTACCCAAGTCGTTGAAAGCGAAAGCGGTTTTGTAAAGATAGACGCCCAGAATATCGACCTTGGTGGTCAGCAGGTAGACGTCAGCAAACATGTAGAACATCCAGATGGTGCGAAGCGTGACCACCGTGGCCAGCACCGGCATAATCGCGGGCAGCGTGACGATCCGAAAACGCTGCCAGGCATTCGCGCCGTCCATTTCCGCCGCTTCATACAGGGATTTATCAATAGTTTGTAAAATCGCCAGGAATGAGATAAACGCGTACGGGAAGTAACGCCAGATCGCGAACAGCACCACCAGTACGAAGCTGCTGTTCGGGTTGTCGAACCACAGCGGCGCCTGGTCATACAGGTGCAACAGGTCTACGCCCAGATAGTTCACAATGCCGTAGCCGTTGTTGAACATGTATTTCCAGGCAAACACCAGCGAAATAGACGGCGTGACGTAGGATAAAATCACCAGTGAACGTGCCGTCTTACGCAGCCGAAACTCGCGATTAAAGAAGATGGCCACGGCCAGCCCCAGCACCGTGCTGCCAATCACCACCAGCGCGGTGTACCAGAAAGTCATCCACAGCGAGTGCCAGAAAGCGGCATCGCCGAGGATGCGAATGTAATTGTCCAGGCCGACAAACACGGCGCTAATGCGCGGGTTGAGCGGCAAGCGTAAAAAACTGATTTCAATATTGGAAATCATTGGCCAGGCCACCAGGCCCCCCAGCAGAATCAGGCTGGGGGCCAACAGCAGCATGGCGAAAGGCATATCTGAACGACCAGAAAACAACGTCTTCATAATTTCCTTCCGCAGAGCGCTCCTATCGTTGTGTAATGAGATCAGTCAGTCGCTTCTGGCTGCTGCTTAACGTTGTGTTAAGGTCCTTCTGCCCCACCGTGACGTTATGTACCATGGAGCTGATAATGCCGGAGCCCGTCACGTCGCCCATGCGGGTGAAGTTTTTATCCCCAACAGCGCCAAACACCTGCACGTTCGGGAACTGTGCAATCAGCTCATATGGCAACTGCCCAAACGCTTTAATCACGTCGTTGTTTTTCCAGGTATCCGTGCCCACCACCCCTTTGTTTACCGGCAGCGCCGCGCCCGGCGACATCATGACCCAGTCCGTCGCGTTTTGAGCCCGTTCCATCCAGGTAACAAACTTCTCGGCCGCTTTGGTCTCCTCTTCGGTTTGTCCGGTGGTGATCGTCAGCGAGGTGATCATGCCGTACACCGCCGATGAGTTTTCAGTCGGGACAACGAAGCCCAGGTTGGCAGGGTTTCCGTCCTTGTAGACGGCGGGCAGGATGTAGGTGGAGTAAACCGCCATCGGCGCAGAACCGTTCATGAAGGCGTCTTTGATCTCCATAACATCGTTCGAACCCGGCATGGTGGTCGCAGCCAGCGCTTTATAAAACGCCAGCGCTTTGGCCATTTCCGGGGTATCGATGTCGACATTCCCTTTTGCATCAAACACGTTCGCGCCACCAGAAAGGGCAAACTGAGAGAACGACTGTTCGGTCATCACGCTTTCCGCAGTCGGTAACGCGATGCCGTAATGTTTTTTAGCCGGGTCGTTCAGGCGCTGGCTGGCTTGCAGAAGCTGTTCCCAGTTATGCGGCTCCTCAATGCCCGCCGCGGCCAGCACATCTTTGTGGTACCACACGCCGGAGAGCCAGGCGCTGATCGGCACGCCCGTCCAGGCTGCGCCATCTTCCGTGCGAACAACGCGCAAGATGCCGTCATAGAAGGTGTTTTCCCCCACCGCCTTAATTGCTTCAGCGATTGCGTCACGATCCAGAAGCTGTTCTTTATCCATCACTTTTGCATAGTCATGGCTGACCTCAATCACTTCAGGCAGCGCACCGGTTCGCGCCAGCGTAATCACCTTGGTGTTGTAGGCATCCTCTTCTACCGGTACCTGTTTTATCGTGATGCCCGGGTTCTCTTTCTCGAATTTATCGATCAGTTTCGTAATAACGGCCTGACGCTCCTGCTCTACCGACGAGTGCATAAACTCAATGGTGACAGAGGACGCTTTGTCATCCTTACAGCCTGATAACAGGGCGCACGAAACCAGTGCTGATATCAGCACAATTCTGGGTATTTTCATGTTTAAGGTCCTTTTTAGTTTTCTTTAATCCACAATACCTGCCATGGATTTAGGATCAGAGTCGTGTCGGTAATATCTTTTCCGCTAATCAATTCCCTTCCCGAGTGAATATCGGACTCAACCGTTTGAGAATTATCACTGAAATTAAACAACGCTGTTATTTTCTCACCGCAATCCGCCACGCGGACAATTTTTAAAACATGCTTCCCTGACGCACTGAAATAAGCCTCACTGTCAGGATGGAATGCTTTTTCCGCCCGGCGCAATACGATTAACTGACTTAACGCACTGTAAACCTGATAACGGAGACTATTTTTATCTTCAAGCGCGCAATCAATTTGACCCGCGGCATATTTTTCACGATTTATCGCACGGTTATATCCAAGACGCTCTACGCCATCATAATCATTACGGGAGCCGAGAATACTTTGAATATAAACCGCAGGCACGCCGGGGAAGCTTAACAGGACAGCATGGGCCAGAATAAACCGGGCAATGCGTTCGCTATCATGACTTTCTCGCGTACTTAAGGCATCCAGATAGGTCACGTTAATTTCATATGGGCTTCGTGTGCCATCCGGGTTATTTTTCCAGTTAACCAACGCACCTTCGGTCTGGAGCTTTTCTACAAGCGAAAGGATCTCCGACTCCGGTAAAATTCCGCGCAATGGGTTAAGACCAATGCCGTCATGCGAGGCCAGGAAGTTGAACCAGGTGGTTTTGGTGGAAGGCAACGCCAGCGACGCAGCCCACTGTCTCAGCGTGCTGACATCCTGGCTGTGCACCGCATGCAGCACCAGCGGAGGCAACGAGAACTGATAAACCATCTGCGCTTCATTTTCGCCGTTACCGAAGTAAGAGACGTTATCTTTATGCGGAACGTTCGTCTCGGTGATAATCACCGTGCCGGGGGCAACCGCCTCGGTAATGGCGCGGAAAAGCTGGATGAGCTGGTGGGTTTGCTCAAGGTGAATGCAGCTCGTTCCCGGTATTTTCCACATGAACCCTACGGCATCCAGTCGAATATACCGCGCCCCTTCAATAAGGTAATGCAGCAGCACGTCGACCATCGCAATCAGTACCTGCGGAGAGGCGAAGTTGAGATCGATCTGGTCCTCACTGAAGGTGGTCCACAGATGTCGCACGCTGCCATCATGAAGTGTGAAAGGCGTGAGAAGCGGTAAGGCGCGCGGACGCGTCACCGCGGATAAATCTGTCTCGGGATCGACAGAAATGAAGAAATCATCATATTCCGGCATTTGCTTCAGATAATTAGCAAACCAGGCACTTTTGGCCGACATATGATTGCAGACGAAATCAAACATCAAACTGGTTGACTGTTTTAATTCAGCAACGTCTCGCCATGTTCCCGTTTCAGGCGCAACTTCATGATAATCAATAACAGAAAAGCCATCGTCCGAAGACCACGGATAAAAAGGCAAAAGATGGACATGAGAAAAAGAATGCGAAAGCCATTTGTTATAAAAACGCGTAAAAACAGGGAGTGCTTTCTCCCCTTTCGCGGAAAACTGATCGGCATAGGTTATCAGAACGATATCTTTTTCGTCCCAGCCCATTTTACGCCTTTCCGTAATAACAGAGGCGGCCTTTTCAATATTTTCCAGCAGCATATGAAGATGTGCTTCAGAAAACGTTTTTCCATAAACAAGATTAATGAGTGCTTTAATTTTTTCGTTCACTTGATTTTCCATGGTAGCGGTCCCACGGAATGGCAATCTACTCCCATGAAAAATATCTGTCAACGGACCGGGCAGGAGAAAAATGCGATTGCAAAGCAGCTCAGCGCAATATTGTGAGCTGCCGCAAAGAAAGCAGGTGAAATGAGGAAGTGCGGGTAATCATCGCCAGCCCCTCTCCTGGAAGAGAAAGGGCTGCTGCGAGCGGAAACTACTGGGATAAGTAGCGGCGTGACAGCCGTTTCGCCACCTTTTGCAACAGCGGTTCGAGCGCCACGGCCAGTACCATTCTGACCGGCTTGCGGGCAACCGATTTAATCGCCCACCCCGCTACCCCAGCCGGACCGTAACGTAACGCGGTCATCAGGACCAGCTTACCTGCGATTTTCAGGCCGGGTTTTACCTTCTGACCGGCCTGTTGCCAGTGTTGTTTCATCTCATTTCTCTCTTAAAGCTGACGGAAACGACTTCTCAGCGTAAAGGTATCGGATGTGACATAACGTTCCATTTCCCGTAACCGCTTCTCACCGGCGGCGAGTTGCGCATCCACAGCATTGAGGAGATCGCTGCTGGTGGGAGCGCCTTCCGCCGCCAGTTCTCCTTCCGGCATCGGGTCAAGCACAAACGACAACACGATGTACGCAACCAGTGTAATAAATGCCAGACCGAAGAAGATCGACAGCACCGTCACCACGCGTACCAGCTTAACCGGGACGTCAAGATAGTGAGCCAGCCCGGCGCAGACGCCGCGCACCATGCCCTGCTGTGGAATTCGCCACAGCTTTTTGTTCAGATTCAGTCCAGACATTAACGGTCCCTCCAGTTTGGATGTTCAGCATCCAGGATGGCTTCCAGCGCCTGAATGCGTTCACGCATTTTGTTCGCCTCATCGGAGAGCTGTATCAGACGCTGTTGTTCACTCTGGGAAAGTTCGCCCCGTGAGGAACGGTTGCTGTAGTGCAGCCATAACCAAATCGGCAAAACGAACAGCACGAAAATCGTCAGGGGAATAGCCAGAAAAAGCGCGCTCATGTGTACTCCTTGTCTTACGATGCGGCACGTTCAGGTGCCGCAGGCATTATTATTGGTTGTCTTGCTTCATTTTGGCTTTCAGTGCCGCCAGCTGCTCGCTGATTTCATCATCGGCCTTGAGGTCAGCGAACTGTTGATCCAGGGACTTCTGCTTACCGATGCCGTGGCTTTCGGCTTCCGCTTCCATCTGGTCGATACGACGCTCAAACGATTCAAAACGGGCCATCGCTTCATCCAGCTTACCGCTGTCAAGCTGACGACGCACGCCGCGGGAGGAGCTTGCCGCCTGGTGACGCAGGGTCAGCGCCTGCTGACGCGCGCGGGTTTCGCTCAGCTTGTTTTCCAGCTCGCCAATCTCTTTCTTCATGCGGGTGAGCGTGTCATCCACCAGGGTCACTTCATGCTCGAGCGTCGCAACCAACTCTGCCAGCTTCTGTTTTTCGATCAGCGCCGCACGGGCCAGATCCTCTTTGTCTTTGCGCAGCGCGAGTTCTGCTTTTTCCTGCCATTCATTCAGCTGAGCGGTGGCCTGTTCAATACGACGCGTAAGCTGTTTTTTCTCAGCCAGCGCGCGGGCGGAGGTAGAGCGGACTTCAACCAGCGTGTCTTCCATCTCCTGAATCATCAGACGCACCAGCTTCTGCGGATCTTCCGCTTTCTCCAGCAGTGAGTTGATGTTGGCGTTCACGATGTCGGCAAAACGAGAAAAAATACCCATAATTGACTCCTCATAGTTCTGTTATCGGGCAATGCCCTGCTGTACAGATAATACAAACATCATGCCAAGTTTTTATCTTATTGATTTAACAGGCCATGGTTGATTTTCATGCAGTGAAGAACTATTCTTGCCTGGTGAATATCGCTAAGGAGTGGTTAATTTCATCATGCCCGGATACAAAGACAATTTACTCGGCGAAGCAAACAGCTTTCTGGAGGTGCTGGAACAGGTGTCTCGCCTGGCGCCGCTCAATAAACCGGTGCTGATTATCGGCGAGCGCGGTACGGGTAAGGAACTCATCGCCAACCGTCTGCACTACTTATCCGGGCGCTGGGACGGCCCCTTCATTTCCCTGAACTGCGCGGCGCTGAATGAAAACCTGCTCGATACCGAGCTCTTCGGCCATGAAGCGGGTGCGTTTACCGGCGCCCAGAAACGCCATCCCGGACGGTTTGAGCGCGCCGACGGCGGTACGCTGTTTCTTGATGAACTGGCCACCGCGCCCATGCTGGTGCAGGAGAAACTGCTGCGCGTGATTGAATACGGCGAGCTGGAGCGCGTCGGCGGTAGCCAGCCGCTCCAGGTGAACGTGCGCCTGGTGTGCGCCACTAACGCCAACCTGCCGGAGAGGGTGGCGGAGGAAACATTCCGTGCCGACCTGCTCGACCGCCTGGCCTTTGACGTCGTGCAGCTTCCTCCGCTGCGCGAGCGAAGAAGCGACATTATGCTGCTTGCAGACCAGTTTGCGATTCAGATGTGCCGTGAGCTCGGACTGCCGCTGTTCCCCGGCTTCAGCGATTATGCACGGGAGACGCTGCTCGCGTACCACTGGCCGGGCAATATCCGCGAGCTGAAAAACGTCGTGGAGCGTTCCGTCTATCGCCACGGCAGCAGCGAAACGGAGCTGGATAACATTATTATCGATCCTTTTCAGCGCAGCGCCCCGTCCTTGCCCCCACCAGCATCTCCAGGCGACGCCCCTGCTCTTCCCCTTGATTTGCGCCAGTTCCAGCACGACCAGGAGAAACAGCTGCTGGAGCAAAGCCTGAAGATGGCGAAATACAACCAGAAACGGGCGGCTGAACTGCTGGGTTTGACCTACCATCAGTTAAGGGCATTGCTCAAAAAGCATCAAATGCGATGACAGTGTCTATCACTTTAAAATTCACTTATTTTATGAAAAAAAAGCAATAGATGAATCAAGAAGAATAAGGATATTATTAAGATGGCTATTTTAGATTTTTTGATTTCTCTCGCATTCTGCTTAGGCGGTATTTTCTACATCTGGCATACAAGTAAAGCTCTGAGGACCGGAGTTTTTATTGGCTGGCTCAACGGAACCTATGAGAAGTATTATGTTTATTGCTCTAAACACCCCTGGAAATTCTATTTTAACCTTTTAACCATGGCGAGCGGTGGTTCGTTACTTTTAGCTGTCGGCATCATTTCACTTGATCAAAAAAACTTTATTTTCAAGACACTAAGCTCACTATTCCAGTGATGCGCTTGCTTCTGGGCACTCTTATTATTCATTATGTAGCTATCTCAGGACACTCTTTTGAATTAGTGAATTGCCTCATGGCTTATTATTTTACCGCCGTGAGCATTGACTTTTTTGACCACACGAATAGAGTCTGTGTAGAAAAAAAACGAAGCGTCATCCCACTGGCAGAATTCAATTTCACGCTTTAAGAATTCGTCATAATAGACAACCCCAGCCTTGCAACGGCAATGTTTTCCGCATGAAGGTCCTGGGTAGTTCATCCTGAAAGGGTAAGTTCCGCTAACTGTTTGCGTTGCACTTGAAACGATGATTGCTTCAGTGCTTTCCCAGAGTGTGAAAGATACGACACCCACTACAAACACAAAACAAGCCAGGAAAACTTAACGCGCTCCAGTTTACCCTCTTTGCTTTTGACGCGTGACGAAACGCGCCATGATGCAAAGGCACCTATAGCGACTGAAATCAAGATAATTCACCAATAAACAGAACCTGGTTCTATCAAGTACGCATCGCTTGTATAGATGTCAAGCCGACACATCCCGTAAAACCATAATCCCAGGCAAAAGTATGCAAACACTTCGCGTTTGGCGGGTAGTCTGAATGCCATAATTTGTTTTACTTTAGTAAAAAATCATAATATATCAGACACATATTACAATTAAAATGATATCGCACCTGGAATGTACCCTGCATTCCTGTCATTTTACCCAGCGAAGACGTAACTATACCGACCGACTTTGCGAAACCCTGTCTGCCGGGTTAAATCCTTCGTTTATAGCGAGTCAGATACGCCACGAAAATGCTAAGATAGTCCATGAGGTATATTCAAAGTGGATTGCAGGTATGAACGTGCATCGGGTTGTGACGCTGAGTGACCGACTGCAAACGTTACTGCCCCATTATGCCCTCAGGCTTAAACGATACTGGATAATGTCGTTTAAAATTAGTAGGATAGCCACTTCATATTTAATACCTTAAAAATTATGCGTCTGGTTTTATCGTCCTTTTTTGCACTTGGTCTGTTTAGCAGCCTGGGCTTTGCCGCGCCCGGGCAAACGCCGCAGCCTGACATTCGTGACAGCGGCTTCGTCTATTGCGTAAGCGGCCAGGTGGATACCTTCAACCCGCAAAAAGCGGGCAGCGGCCTGATTGTGGATACCCTTGCCGCGCAGCTTTACGATCGTCTGCTGGATGTAGACCCGTACACTTACCGTCTCGTGCCCGAGCTTGCGGAAAGCTGGGAAGTGCTGGATAACGGCGCAACCTACCGTTTTCACCTGCGCGATGATGTTGCGTTTCAGCGCACGCCGTGGTTTACCCCCTCGCGCAAGCTGAATGCGGATGACGTGGTCTTCACCTTCCAGCGTATCTTCAACCGCAATCACCCGTGGCATAACGTTAACGGCAGCAATTTCCCCTATTTCGACAGCCTGCAGTTTGCCGACACAGTGAAAAGCGTGCGCAAGCTGGACAACCGCACGGTTGAATTCACGCTGACGCGCCCGGATGCCTCATTCCTGTGGCATCTGGCAACCCACTATGCGTCCGTCATGTCGGCCGAATACGCGGCGAAGCTGACGAAAAAAGATCGTCAGGAACTGCTCGATCGTCAGCCGGTCGGCACCGGTCCGTTCCAGCTGGCCGAATACCGCGCCGGGCAATATATTCGTCTGCAGCGCCACGAGCATTTCTGGCGGGGTACGCCGCTGATGCCGCAGGTGGTGGTCGATCTGGGTTCCGGCGGGACGGGACGTCTGTCAAAACTGCTCACCGGGGAATGTGACGTGCTTGCCTGGCCCGCGGCCAGCCAGCTCACGATTTTGCGCGACGATCCGCGCCTGCGTCTGACGCTACGCCCGGGGATGAACATCGCCTATCTGGCCTTTAACACCGATAAGCCGCCGTTGAATAACCCTGCCGTTCGTCACGCCCTTGCGCTGGCCATCAACAACCAGCGCCTGATGCAGTCGATTTATTACGGTACGGCGGAAACCGCCGCCTCAATTTTACCGCGCGCCTCGTGGGCCTACGACGGTGAGGCTAAAATTACGGAATACAATCCGGCAAAAGCGCGCGAACAGCTGAAAGCGCTGGGCGCAGAAAACCTTACGCTGCAGCTTTGGGTGCCGACCAGCTCCCAGGCGTGGAACCCGAGCCCGCTCAAGACCGCCGAACTGCTGCAGGCGGATATGGCGCAGGTGGGCGTAAAAGTGATCATCGTACCGGTTGAAGGCCGTTTCCAGGAGGCGCGCCTGATGGACATGAATCATGATTTAACCCTGACCGGCTGGGCCACCGACAGTAACGATCCGGACAGCTTCTTCCGCCCGCTGCTGAGCTGTGCGGCGATAAACTCGCAGACCAACTACGCCCACTGGTGTAACCGGGAGTTTGACGCCGTGCTGCAAAAAGCGCTGGCTTCCCAACAGCTGGCCTCGCGCATCGACGCCTATGATGAAGCGCAGAAGATCCTTGCCCAGGAACTCCCGGTGCTGCCGCTGGCCTCTTCCCTGCGCCTTCAGGCGTATCGCTATGATATTAAAGGCCTGGTGCTGAGCCCGTTTGGCAACGCCTCGTTCGCCGGCGTGTCGCGTGAAAAAGAACAAGAGGTGAAAAAACCATGATTATTTTTACCTTGCGTCGGCTCCTGTTGCTGCTGGTGACGCTCTTTTTCCTCAACTTTGTCGGCTTTAGCCTGAGCTATTTCACGCCCCACGCCCCGCTCCAGGGATCGTCGCTGTGGGATGCCTGGCTCTTCTGGTTTAACGGGCTGCTGCACTGGGATTTCGGCGTATCCAGCATTAACGGGCAGCTGATTTCCGAGCAGTTGAAAGAGGTTTTCCCGGCCACGATGGAGCTGTGCATTCTGGCCTTCGGGTTTGCCCTGATGGTCGGGATCCCCGTGGGCATGCTGGCCGGGATATATCGCAACAAATGGCAGGATAAGTTTATCAGCGCCCTCGCCCTGCTTGGCTTCTCCATCCCGGTCTTCTGGCTGGCGCTTCTGCTGACGCTTTTCTTCTCGCTGACAATGGGCTGGCTACCGGTTTCTGGCCGTTTTGACCTGCTCTACACGGTTAAATCGGTGACGGGCTTTGCCATCATCGATGCGTGGCTGTCTGATTCGGTGTGGCGTCACGAGATGATCGTCAGCGCCCTGCGCCATATGGTATTGCCGGTGCTGACGCTGGCGGTTGCGCCAACAACCGAAGTGATCCGCCTGATGCGCCTGAGCACCATCGAGGTGTTTGACCAGAACTATGTCAAAGCCGCCGCCACGCGCGGACTGTCGCGCCTGACCATACTGCGCCGCAACGTCCTGCACAACGCGCTGCCGCCGGTTATTCCGCGTCTGGGATTACAGTTTTCCACCATGCTCACGCTGGCCATGATCACCGAGATGGTCTTTAGCTGGCCTGGCCTCGGGCGGTGGCTTATTAACGCTATCCGCCAGCAGGACTACGCCGCGATTTCCGCAGGGGTGATGGTGATTGGTTCGCTGGTGATTATTGTTAACGTGTTGTCCGATATTCTGGGTGCCATGGCTAACCCGTTGAAGCATAAGGAATGGTATGCCCTACGATAACGTATACAGTGAAAAGCGCACGCCCGGTGTGCTGCGTACCGTGTGGCGTAAATTCTATGGTGATACCACGGCAATGATCGGCCTTTATGGCTGCGCCGGTCTGGTGTTGCTCTGTGTCTTTGGCTCCTGGTTTGCGCCTTATGGCATTGACCAGCAGTTCCTTGGCTATCAGCTGCTGCCGCCGTCCTGGTCCCGCTACGGAGAGGTCTCCTTCTTCCTGGGAACGGACGACCTCGGACGTGACGTGTTGAGCCGCCTGCTGAGCGGTGCGGCCCCGACGGTGGGCGGCGCGTTTGTGGTGACGCTCGCGGCCACGATCTGCGGGCTGGCGCTGGGTATTTTTGCGGGATCCACGCATGGCCTGCGTTCAGCGGTGCTTAACCACATTCTGGATACGTTGCTGTCGATTCCGTCTCTGCTGCTGGCGATCGTTGTGGTTGCCTTTGCCGGTCCGCACCTGTCGCATGCCATGTTCGCCGTCTGGCTGGCTATCCTGCCCCGCATCGTGCGCTCGGTTTACAGCATGGTGCATGACGAGCTGGAAAAAGAGTATGTCGTCGCTGCGCGTCTGGACGGCGCGACCACCTTCAACATTCTGTGGTTTGCCGTGCTGCCTAACATCGCGTCCGGGCTGGTCACCGAGATCACCCGCGCCCTGTCGATGGCGATTCTGGACATCGCGGCGCTCGGCTTCCTCGACCTCGGCGCGCAGCTGCCGTCGCCTGAATGGGGTGCGATGCTCGGTGACGCGCTGGAGTTAATTTACGTGGCGCCGTGGACGGTTATGCTGCCGGGTGCGGCCATTATGGTGAGCGTGCTGCTGATCAACCTGCTGGGCGACGGTATTCGCCGTGCAATTAACGCGGGGGTGCAATAATGCCGCTTCTTGATATTCGCAACCTCACCATTGAATTCAAAACCGGTGAAGGCTGGGTTAAAGCCGTCGATCGCATCAGTATCACCCTCGCGGAAGGTGAAATCCGCGGGCTGGTGGGGGAATCCGGCTCAGGCAAAAGCCTGATCGCCAAAGCCATCTGCGGCGTGGCGAAAGATAACTGGCGCGTCACCGCCGACCGTATGCGGTTTGATGATATCGACCTGCTGCGCCTCTCTCCCCGCGAGCGGCGTAAGCTGGTCGGGCATAACGTCTCGATGATTTTCCAGGAGCCGCAGTCCTGTCTCGACCCGTCCGAGCGCGTGGGCAAACAGCTGATGCAAAACATCCCCGGCTGGACCTATAAAGGCCGCTGGTGGCAACGCGTGGGCTGGCGCAAGCGTCGCGCCATTGAGCTTTTACACCGCGTCGGGATCAAAGATCACAAAGATGCGATGCGCAGCTTCCCGTACGAGCTGACCGACGGTGAATGTCAGAAAGTGATGATTGCCATCGCGCTGGCCAATCAGCCGCGTTTGCTGATTGCGGATGAACCGACGAACGCGATGGAGCCCACCACGCAGGCGCAAATCTTCCGCCTGCTGTCGCGTCTTAACCAGAACAACAACACCACCATTTTGCTGATCAGCCATGACCTGCAAATGCTCAGCAAATGGGCGGATAAAATTGATGTGATGTACTGCGGACAAACGGTCGAAACCGCGCCGAGTGAAGACCTGATCACCGCGCCGCACCACCCGTATACGCAGGCGCTAATCCGCGCTATTCCCGATTTTGGCAGCGCCATGCCGCATAAGAGCCGCCTGAATACCCTGCCCGGGGCGATTCCGCTGCTGGAATCGTTGCCGATAGGCTGTCGTCTGGGGCCGCGTTGCCCGTATGCGCAGCGTAAATGTATCGAGACGCCACGCCTGACCGGGGCCAAAAATCATCTTTACGCCTGTCATTTCCCGCTGAACATGGAGAGAGAGTGAAATGGTCGAAACCTTGCTGGAAGTCCGCAACCTGAGTAAGACCTTTCGCTACCGCACGGGGCTGTTTCATCGTCAAACTGTCGACGCGGTAAAACCGCTCAGCTTTACCCTGCGTGAAAAACAGACCCTGGCAATCATCGGCGAGAACGGTTCCGGGAAATCCACCCTTGCGAAAATGCTCGCCGGTATGGTTGAACCGACTGCAGGCGAAGTATTGATTGACGATCACCCTCTCACGTTCGGGGATTACTCTTTCCGCAGCCAGCGCATCCGCATGATCTTTCAGGATCCGTCGACCTCGCTCAACCCGCGCCAGCGCATTTCGCAGATCCTCGATTTTCCGCTGCGTCTGAACACCGACCTGGAGCCCGAGGCGCGCCGTAAGCGTATCTTCGAAACCCTGCGCATGGTTGGGCTGTTACCGGATCACGAAAGCTACTACCCGCACATGCTGGCCCCCGGCCAGAAACAGCGTCTGGGTCTGGCGCGTGCGTTGATTTTGCGCCCGAAAGTGATTATTGCTGACGAAGCGCTTGCCTCGCTGGATATGTCGATGCGTTCGCAGCTGATTAACCTGATGCTGGAGCTGCAGGAAAAACAGGGCATCTCGTATATCTACGTCACCCAGCATCTGGGGATGATGAAGCACATCAGCGATCAGGTGATGGTTATGCACCAGGGTGAAGTGGTTGAACGCGGCAGCACGGCGGATGTGATGGCCTCCCCGCTTCACGAGCTGACAAAACGGCTGATAGCCGGTCATTTCGGTGAAGCACTGACGGCCGATGCGTGGCGCAAAGATCGGTAAACAAACGTTGCACCGCTTAATAAGGATTAAATAGCCTTAATACGCTGTTTAATCCTTAACTTTTTCATCTCCATAGCTGCTCCATATTCTCAGCAAAATACATCAACAGTTCTTCTCCAGAATATCCGGACATTACGAAGGAGAAGAAATGAACAACGCCACTTACGTTCTCAAATATACCGAGTACCTCATCAGAAAATGTCGTTCATTTTTAATGACGGACCTGTACTTTCATACTGTGAGGCTCAAGAAAACATCGGGGAAGCACCCTGACATTAAATCCCCCACGACCTTGAGTGAAAAAATATGTCATCGTCTGGTTTATGACCACAATAACGTCTATACCCTGCTTGCCGATAAACTCGCCGTTCGGGAATACGTAATCTCCAGAACAACGCGTGCGAAAACGGTGCCATTACTTGGCGTGTACAGCAAGGTGTCCCAGATTGATTTTTCGACGCTCCCTGAAAAATTTGTCCTTAAGTGCAACCATGACAGTGGCAGCACAATAATATGTACGAACAAAGCGCAATTTAACGTCAGGGAAGCGTGTAAAAAACTCAGTCTCGCGTTAAAGAAAAATATGTACTACACCACGCGCGAATGGCAGTACAAAAACATTACGCCAAAAATACTTTGCGAACCGTATGTCGATCTCTTCGATGATGCAGACAGGAACACAGCGCCCGAAATGCTAAGGATCCATTGCTTTCATGGCGTTGCCCACTATGTTGAAGCGGATTTTACGGATGACAGCGGCAAAGGTTTCATCAACGTTTACGACAGGTACTGGAACTTACAACCCTTTCAGATGGAATATCCGAATACACCGTTGGCGCCAGGCGAACCGGCCTTGTTCCGACAAGCGTTGCTGGCATCCCAGGAGCTGGCGGATGGCATTGACTACTGCCGCGTTGACCTCATGCTAAAAAAAGATGAAATCTATTTCAGTGAAATAACCTTAAGTCCGAGACGCGGTAAACTGTCGATTACCCCGCAGGAATGGGATGCTAAGCTAGGAAAAATATGGCATTTACCGCCGGCAGGCACATTTGACCTGCCGCTGACGCTCACGAGTCGGGCCAGGTGAGTTTAAATATCGAATGGTTTTGCGTTGATAAGGTATAGGTAACATCGCCACCATGCGCCAGCATGATGGCTTTTACCACCGACAAGCCCAAACCACAGCCTTCCGGGTTCAACTGTCTGGCGCCGTTATCGCGCTGAAAGGGCTGAAACAGGAAGTCATGAAACTCCCTGGGAATACCCGGTCCCCCATCCTGAATCAGGATAAAATTGCCTTTATCCGAAACACCATTTTTAACCGTGAGCTTGCGCGAAGTTGAATAGTGTAAGGCATTGTCAAATAAAACGGTCAGACACTGATTGATGCGTAAGGGATCGAATACGCACTGCTGCTCCCTCAGTTCGGTATGGACGGTAAATGCCTTACGGTTGAACTCGGGCATGAAGGTATCGAGCGCGTCCTGTATTGTCCCTTTCAGATCCGTTCTGGCCTGGTATAACGTGTATCCTGCCCCGCCATCCGAACTGATAACCCGGAGATCTTCAATCAGACGGGTTAATCCTTCCGTCTGTTTGAGGAGGTTAGTAAACAGCACCGGGTCCGGGGTAAACACCCCGTCAACCAGCCCCTGAAGCCTTCCGCGTAAAATGGTGACCGGGGTCCTGAGTTCATGCGCAATCGCAGCATTCCAGGATTTCCGCTGGATATCCAGCGTTTGCAGCTTTTCTGCCATTTCATTGAAATCCGTAACCAGGTGATTGATCTCTCCCAGCCGGGAACTGGCACAGAATGCCCTGGCGTCCAGATCGCCCTGAGAAATTTTTTTCAGGCTGGACGCGACCGCGTTTAGCGGGGTGAGTATTCGCGATGAAAGTTTGACCGTAAAGAATACGGCAATGATCAGGCTGATCGTTGTCGCGGTCCCAATCCATACCCAGTCCCACATCGTCATCTGCTCGTCATCGCCCGCAGCAGGGCCGCCGGGAAGATGATCCAGAATAAAGGAGTAAAAAAACCAGGAGCCCAATATGGCGATGGCAATTATCGTAAACGTCAGCAACAGCATATACGTTAAGATCTGACGACTCAGGACAGACTCTTTATTCATTTCTTTTCCCCAAGCCGGTAACCCATGCCCCTGATGCTCTCGGGAACGCCATAAAGACCGGCCAGCTCCAGTTTTTTTCGCAGCTTGCTCATATGGCTGTCGACGGTTCTGTCGAGCGTATCGCCTTCCGGCAAACACGCGTTGAGCAACTCTTCACGGGAACAGACCTTGCGCGGATACCGCACCAGGTAAGAAAGCAACTTAAATTCGGTCGTCGTTAAGACCGGGGAGATAACCTCGGGCCCCGCAGTAACCTCCACGTAGAAATCATCCGGATAGACCGTAATGAATGGCGTTCTGAGCGGCAGGGCCCCCGCCTGCTGAAGCGCAGGCTTTGTTCTACGCAGCACCGCCTCAACCCGTGCGACAACTTCCGAAGGGTTGAAGGGTTTGATGACGTAATCATCCGCGCCGAGCCTCAGTCCCATAAGTTTATCGACGTCCTGATCGAGAGCGGAAACCATAATGACGGGGACAGCGCTTTCATGGCGAAGCGTGGTAAGCACGCTCCAGCCGTCACACACGGGCAGGTGAATGTCCAGCAAGATGAGATCCGGTTTATGGAGGCGATTGAGCGTTATCGCCTGCTCGCCCTGCCTGGCCCTGAGCGTTTTCATTCCCGAACGCTCTAAGTAGCTCATCAGTATATCGGCGATTTCGTCTTCATCTTCAACAACAAGGATCAGCGTATTTTTGTTCATATTATCTCCGCGGGTGAAATCCCTTTAAGCACGCTATCAGATATCTTGAGCACAATAAGACACAGCCTCCGGGAAAAAGTGCCGTAGTCACGAAAATTTCCCGGTTGATTTAAATGCCCGGTTATTTCTCCACACAGCCTACACATTCAGTCAATAAAGACTCGACAATGTCCGTTCAAAATCGCTAATGAGGCATAACGCGTTGTGCATTGCGGGCTGCAAATTACCACTGTTTCTTAAAGATTTTATGAAGTTGGCTGAAATAATGAACATGGAACTTTCTAAATATTTTTCTCCTAAAAAACTGGGTATATATTTCCTGTTTCTGCTGCTGTCGTGGGGATTACTTTATACCTGGCTGGTGCTGGTACACAGAGTGGATGAGAAAGTCGCCTCGACACTGCTCTCTTCACCCCTTATCTATGGCTGCATCGCATTGTCAGTGGTTTCTCTGGTCATACAAAATAAAGCCGGCGCGTTCATTGAGCTACTTATCATCGCCTTCTGGCTGATGGTGATTTTTGTTTATCTCATTATTACGTTCACCGTGCTGTTAAACGCGATGCCCGATATTGAGGATCTGATCTTTTACTATGAGTGTTATTTGATCATTTTTTTTGGTGGAGCACCGCTGTACCTCATTATGAGAATGATCTGAGCCCTTGCTCCACACATCCTCCATAAACCGCCCACTTCCGCTAAACAGGTGCGCGGTAGACTTTCTACCTCACTCTTTTGCACAAAAAAACCAATGCCTCATTTTTTTATTGACCGCCCTATTTTCGCCTGGGTCGTGGCGCTGTTTATCGTCCTGACGGGTCTCCTGTCTATTCCTCGTTTGCCGGTTGCGCAGTATCCGGCGGTGGCACCGCCGGGCATCATTATTTCCGTCAGTTACCCGGGGGCCAGCCCCGATATCATGAATACGTCGGTAGTATCGTTAATCGAGCGCGAAATCTCTGGCGTAGACAATTTGCTCTACTTCGAATCATCCAGCGACACAACCGGTTCGGCGTCTATTACCGTCACATTTAAACCCGGCACGGACATCAAGCTGGCACAGATGGATCTGCAGAACCAGATTAAGATCGTCGAGCCTCGTCTTCCTCAGGCGGTAAGACAAAACGGCATTAACGTCGAGGCCGCTAATTCTGGATTTTTAATGATGGTGGGGCTGAAGTCCACCAGCGGTCAATTCGAGGAAGCCGACTTAAGCGACTATTTTGCCCGAAACGTCAGTGACGAGCTTCGTCGCGTGCCCGGCGTAGGGAAAGTTCAGCTGTTTGGCGGCGAAAAAGCGCTGCGTATCTGGCTGGATCCGATGAAGCTCCACAGCTACGGCCTCTCGGTGAGCGATGTTCTCACCGCTGTTGGCCAGCAAAATGCCCTGGTTTCGCCCGGCAAAACGGGAGATGAACCAGCATCTGCGGGACAAGGCGTAACGTATCCCATCACCGTGAAGGGGCAACTCACTTCGGTAGAGGCGTTCAGAAACATTACCCTGAAATCAGATGCATCGGGCGCGAGGCTGAAACTGTCCGACGTCGCGCGCGTTGAGTCGGGCCTGCAAAGTTACGCTTTCGGTATCCGCGAAAATGGCGTGTCCGCAACGGCGGCGGCAATCCAGCTGTCGCCGGGTGCCAACGCAATGAGTACAGCTTCAGGCGTACGCGCGCGCATCGACGAGCTTTCCCAGGTGTTACCGGAAGGAATGGCGTTTACGGTTCCCTTCGATACCGCGCCGTTTGTGAAACTTTCTATCATGAAGGTGGTTCAGACATTTGTCGAAGCGATGGTCCTGGTCTTCCTGGTGATGCTTCTGTTTCTGCACAAGATACGCTGTACGCTTATCCCGGCGATTGTTGCTCCCGTCGCACTTCTTGGCACCTTCACGGTGATGTTATTGAGCGGATACTCCATCAATATTCTGACGATGTTCGGCATGGTGCTGGCGATAGGGATTATCGTTGATGATGCCATTGTGGTAGTGGAGAACGTCGAACGACTGATGGCGGAAAAAAGCCTCTCCCCACGGGACGCTACCCGGCAGGCCATGCAGGAGATCGCCCCGGCGATTATCGGGATCACGCTGGTGCTCACTGCCGTCTTTATCCCCATGGGGTTTGCTGAGGGTTCGGTCGGGATTATCTATCGACAATTTTGTATTTCCATGGCGGTCTCCATACTGCTGTCCGCGTTTCTGGCCCTGACGCTGACGCCTGCCCTGTGCGCAACGTTACTCAAGCCGCACAAGGCAGGAAAGAGCGGAAGTGGAAGGTTCGCGGCCAGGTTTAACGCGCGCTTCCGTTTGCTCACCGTCTGTTACGAAGCCGGGCTGGGTGCCGTTCTGAAGCGAACCGGGCGTATGCTGCTCCTGTACGTTGCGCTCTGCACGGCGCTGTTTGTTGGATTGTCTTCGCTACCGTCGTCCTTTCTGCCGGATGAAGATCAGGGCTACTTTATGTCCTCTATCCAGCTGCCTTCTGATGCCACGATGCAGCGCACCCTCAACGTGGTTAAAAAATTTGAAGCGGAAATTGCGGCCCGGCCGGACATTGAAAGCAACATTATGATCCTGGGGTTTGGCTTTTCAGGTTCAGGACCGAATTCGGCTATGGCCTTCACCACGCTGAAGGACTGGAAAAATCGGCAGGGCTCGACGGCTCAGGATGAAGCCGACCACATACAGGCCAGCATGACGAACGTCACTGATGCCGTCACAATGAGCCTGCTCCCGCCGGCCATTTCGGATATGGGCACCTCCTCGGGCTTCACCTGGTACGTTCAGGACAGAGCGGGAGCGGGCTATGAGGCTCTAAAGAGGGCCGCCGACGCGCTGGTTCTGCAGGCTAATCAACGCCCTGAACTCAGCGATGTCTATATAGACGGTCTGCCGGAAGGAACCAGCCTTGCGCTCCTGGTTGACCGGGAAAAGGCTGAGGCGATGGGCGTCTCATTCGATGAAATCAACCAGACGCTCTCCGTCACCCTGGGCTCAAATTACGTCAACGACTATACGAACAACGGCCGCGTTCAACAGGTGATTATTCAGGCCGATGCCCCCTATCGAATGCAGCCCGAGCAGATACTGAAACTATCAGTGAAAAACCGGATGGGTGAGATGGTGCCGGTATCAACGTTTGCGACGATATCCTGGAACGTTGCGCCGCAGCAGTTGACGCGCTACCAGGGTTATTCTGCTATACGGATTACCGGAAGTGCGGCGTCAGGCGTATCCAGCGGCACCGCAATGAAGGCCATGGAGGGCTTGTCCAAGACTCTACCTCAGGGCATGGCGGGCGAGTGGGCCGGGAGTTCGCTACAGGAGATAAAATCGGAATCGCAGCTTCCGGGCCTGATCGCCCTGTCGATACTGGTCGTGTTTATGGTGCTCGCCGCCCTGTATGAGAGCTGGTCTATTCCTTTTGCGGTCATGCTGGTCGTTCCTCTGGGCCTTATCGGCGCGGTGATAGCGGTGTTTGTTGCCGGCATGACCAATGACGTGTTCTTTAAGGTCGGTCTGATTACGCTCATCGGCCTGTCGGCCAAGAACGCCATTCTGATTGTGGAGTTTGCCAGGCAGCTGCATCGCGAAGGGCAACCCCTGCTGGCGGCGACCATTCATGCCGCCAGTCAGCGTCTGCGCCCCATTCTGATGACATCGTTAGCCTTTACCTTAGGAGTTGTTCCTCTGATGCTGGCCACCGGTGCGAGCGACAGTACGCAGCATGCCATCGGTACCGGCGTATTTGGCGGCATGATTAGCGGTACGCTTCTCGCGATCTTCTTCGTACCGGTTTTCTTTATCGTTATTGCGCGCTTCATCGGCAACATCAGGAAAGCATGAACACCCTTGCGGGATCGCGCCTCCTCGCTGGTTGGATGAGGCGAAGCTGTTGCCGGGTGATATACTGGACGAATGCTGAAATTTCGCGCCCCCGAGAGTCCGCGGCGCATTCTTCGGGGCATGCGACTTCGGAGAAGTGCGAGAAATATCGTGACACAAAGGGCCGTGAGTGGGCTATAATTTCGAGCTAATTTCGAATGATTTTGAAATACTGCCTGTAACGCTATGAATTACAAGGCAAAATAAGCAATGAATATAAGGATTAAAGCTATGGGTTTTCTTTCCGGTAAGCGCATTCTGGTGACTGGCGTTGCCAGCAAACTGTCCATCGCATACGGCATCGCACAGGCAATGCATCGCGAAGGCGCTGAGCTGGCGTTCACCTACCAGAACGACAAGCTGAAAGGCCGTGTTGAAGAGTTTGCCGCGCAGCTGGGTTCCAGCATTGTTCTGGAATGTGACGTTGCACAAGACGAAAGCATCGACGGCATGTTTGCTGAACTGGCAAAAGCATGGCCGAAATTCGACGGTTTCGTTCACTCCATCGGCTTCGCGCCTGGCGACCAGCTGGACGGCGACTACGTGAACGCGGTAACCCGTGATGGCTTCAAAATCGCGCACGACATCAGCTCCTACAGCTTCGTTGCGATGGCGAAATCCTGCCGCGCGATGCTGAACCCGGGCGCAGCCCTGCTGACCCTGTCCTACCTGGGCGCAGAACGTGCGATCCCTAACTACAACGTAATGGGTCTGGCTAAGGCGTCTCTGGAAGCCAACGTACGCTACATGGCGAACGCAATGGGTCCTGAAGGCGTGCGCGTTAACGCCATTTCTGCGGGTCCAATTCGCACCCTGGCCGCTTCCGGTATTAAAGATTTCCGTAAAATGCTGGCACACTGCGAAGCGGTTACCCCGATTCGTCGTACTGTTACCATTGAAGATGTGGGTAACTCTGCAGCATTCCTGTGCTCTGACCTTTCCGCGGGTATCTCCGGCGAAGTGGTTCACGTTGACGGCGGCTTCAACATCGCTGCAATGAACGAGCTGGAAATTAAATAAGCTGTGACTCTCTTCCCGCCCGGGAAGAGAGTATTTCCCCCCCGCGTCACCCCTTCGTTATTCCGTTCTGCTATTTGTTATCACCTAACAATATTTTTCCCTTTATCTGCCTTACGCCAGGATATTGATCGCCATTTTGAGATCAAGGAACGCACATGGAACAACGCCGTTTTTCCGGCAAAGGCCACTGGTATCATGAAACCCAGTCAAACCACGCGCAGACGGATGTTCTGCCCCTGGTGCCCGAAGCCGCTAACGTCGACGATCGTTTTTTGCTCGATTTAGCCCTGCCTGATGAGATTGTCGCCGCCTGTTCTGGCTGGCTTACCCCTGCCAGAGCCTTATGCCACCAGCTGTTTCCGCTCTCAATTCCCGTGAACCGACTGCATACGCTCAGCGCTTACGATCGGCTCAGTACCGCGCTAACGGTCGCTCAGGCCTGCGGCGTTCAGCGGCTCTGTAACCATTACGCCGCCCTCCTCGCCCCGCTTCCCGGCCCGGACTCCTCGCGCGAAAGCAACCGCCGCCTGGCACAGATCACCCAGTATGCCCGCCAGCTCGCCAGCTCGCCTGATGTCATTGATGAAAAAGCCCGGAACCAGCTTGATGAGGTAGGCCTGTCCACGTACGACATCGTGGTGATTAACCAGATTATCGGCTTTATCGGTTTTCAGGCGCGCGTGGTCGCGATTTTTCAGGCGCTGTTGGGACATCCTGTTCGCTGGTTGCCGGGGCACCATATTCAGCCGCACACGCTTCCCGCGAGCCACGATGCGTGGATGCCGCTTTTACCCGTCGTCGAACTGCGCTACGCGAATGCGCATCAGCTGGAGTCCCTCTCCCGCTGGCAGGCCGAACCCGCGCTCGAGGCGTTGACGCCGGTGCTTTGTCATGAGCCGACGCTGCTCGACCTGACCGGAGAAATCCTGTTAAACAGCCGCGCGGAGATCCCGCAGACGTCACCCGCACTTTCGGCAGCGGTCGAACTGCTGACCCGCTCGCCGGACCGCTTCAGTGCCGCACAGTTTACCCCGCTCACGGATCAAGGACTCCAGGGCGAATATGCCATCACGCTGCTTACCCAAAGTGCGTTTGATGGCTGGCTTAATCGTCTGAAAGTGGCGTTTGGTAAAGAGGAATAACCACACTCATTACCCAAAGACCGCTTGCTGAGACAGTGAGAATCGCGTAAAACTGTCAGCCGCTCAATGGCTACGAAAATAGAACATTATGTTTCAGGACAACCCGCTGCTAGCGCAGCTTAAACAGCAACTGCATTCCCAGACGCCGCGTGCAGAAGGGGTCGTAAAAGCCACGGAAAAGGGCTTTGGCTTCCTTGAAGTTGACGCGCAGAAAAGCTACTTCATTCCGCCACCGCAGATGAAGAAAGTGATGCATGGCGACCGCGTCATGGCCGTCATTCATACCGAAAAGGAACGTGAGTCCGCCGAGCCGGAAGAACTGATCGAACCGTTCCTGACCCGCTTTGTGGGCAAGGTGCAGAGAAAAGACGATCGTCTTTCTATCGTGCCGGATCATCCTCTGCTGAAAGATGCCATTCCCTGCCGCGCCGCCCGTGGCGTTGAGCATGATTTTAAAGAAGGTGACTGGGCCGTAGCAGAAATGCGCCGTCATCCTCTGAAGGGCGATCGCGGTTTTTATGCGGAACTGACCCAGTTCATTACCTTTGGCGCCGATCATTTCGTGCCATGGTGGGTTACGCTGGCACGCCACAATCTTGAAAAAGAAGCGCCGAACGGCGTGGCAACCGAGATGCAGGACGAAGGTCTGACGCGTCGCGATCTCACCGCGCTGGAGTTTGTCACCATCGACAGCGCCAGCACCGAAGATATGGACGATGCGCTCTACGCTGAAGAGAGCGCCGACGGCAAACTGCACCTCACCGTTGCCATTGCCGATCCCACCGCCTGGATTGTTGAAGGCAGCAAGCTTGACGAAACGGCGAAAATCCGTGCGTTCACGAACTACCTGCCGGGCTTCAACATCCCAATGCTGCCGCGTGAACTGTCAGACGATCTCTGCTCGCTGCGTCCGAATGAAGTGCGTCCGGTCCTTGCCTGCCGCATGACCATTGCCGCGGATGGCGCGATTGAAGACGATATCGAGTTCTTTGCTGCCACCATCGAGTCGAAAGCCAAGCTGGCCTACGATAACGTCTCCGACTGGCTGGAAAATACCGGTAGCTGGAAACCGGAATCAGACGCCATTGCCGCGCAGATCCGTCTGCTGCATCGCATCTGCCTGAACCGCGGCGAGTGGCGTCAAACCCATGCGCTGGTGTTCAAAGATCGCCCGGATTATCGCTTTGTTCTGGGTGAGAAAGGCGAAGTGCTGGATATCGTGGCCGAGCCGCGACGCATTGCGAACCGCATCGTTGAAGAAGCGATGATTTCCGCCAACATCTGTGCCGCACGCGTGCTGCGCGACAAGCTGGGCTTTGGCATTTACAACGTTCATACCGGCTTCGACCCGGCGAATACCGAAGCGCTGGCAGCCCTGCTGAAGAATCACGACGTGCACGTCGATCCGGAAGAAGTGCTGACCCTGCCGGGCTTCTGCAAGCTTCGCCGCGAACTGGACGCGCAGCCATCGGGCTTCCTGGACAGCCGCATTCGTCGCTTCCAGTCCTTCGCTGAAATCAGCACCGAGCCTGGCCCACACTTTGGTCTCGGCCTCGAAGCCTACGCGACCTGGACGTCACCGATCCGTAAGTATGGCGATATGGTTAACCACCGTCTGCTGAAAGCGATTATCAAAGGCGAAACCGTTGCCCGCCCTCAGGAGGAGACCACGCTGCAAATGGCCGATCGTCGCCGTCTGAACCGCATGGCAGAACGTGACGTTGGCGACTGGCTTTACGCGCGCTTCCTGCAGGATAAAGCCGGTACGGATACCCGTTTCGCCGCCGAGATCATTGATATCAGCCGCGGGGGGATGCGCGTCCGTCTGGTCGATAACGGTGCTGTCGCGTTTATTCCGGCGCCATTCCTGCATGCTGTTCGTGATGAAATGGTCTGTAGTCAGGAAAACGGTACGGTGCAAATTAAAGGTGAAACAGTTTACAAAGTCACCGACGTGATTGACGTCACTATCGCTGAAGTCCGTATGGAAACCCGCAGTATTATCGCGCGTCCTGTCGCCTGATAACCTGTTCAATTGTCGGTCATTTCCTTTCCGGAAAGGCCGACAATTTTTCTTTTTATCCCCGCCACAAAATCATTATTTTTTCTTACTATTTTCAGCCTCCCCTCGCCCAAATTCGCCATAATTATCTACAGTAAAAGAGTGTTGTTATATTCGGTTACGTGAATTTTTATACGCTCAGTATCCTTTTAAATCTAACTCGTTTTATTATAAGAATTCAGGGAAAAACAATAAGTTCACTTCGGTTTTGCCGCTGCTTCTCAACGGAAAAGTCGACTGCAAATGAATAATTGGTGCGCTACTGAACAGCTGCGGGAGAAAACATGATGGACGATCTGGAGCAGAATTTGCTGTTTCGCTACATGGGAACCCACAGCCCATGGTGGCGCTTGTCAGCTGACAGCAACGCTCTGCACCTTGCCGCCAGTGAAAATGCCGATGTCACTCAGGTGATTGCGCTGGACGACGATCAGGCCGATCTCATCCGTCATTTAACCGTTATTACCTCCAGCATTTCCATGACGCTCTCGTTATTCGGGGAAGATGTCCCGGTTCACCTTGTAGGCCGTAAAATTACCCGTAACGAGTGGGCCGGTACGGCTTCCGCCTGGAACGATACGCCCTCCGTGGCGCGCGACCTGGCTCAGGGACTCTCTTTTGCGGAACAGGTGGTGTCAGAGGCTAACTCCGTGATTGTTATTCTCGATCAGAACGGCAATATTCAGCGTTTTAACCGGCTGAGCGAAGAGTATACCGGCCTCAAAGAGCAAGAAGTGATTGGCCAGAACGTGTTTAAGCTCTTTATGAGCCGCAGCGAAGCGGCTGCCTCAAAGCGCAATATTACCGGTTTCTTCCGCAACGGCAGCTCCTATGAAGTCGAACGCTGGATCAAAACGCGTAAAGGGCAACGACTGTTTCTGTTCAGAAACAAATTCGTTCACAGCGGCAGCGGTAAAAATGAAATTTTCCTTATTTGTTCCGGTACCGATATTACCGAGGAACGCCGCGCTCAGGAGCGGCTGCGCGTGCTGGCCAATACCGATACCATCACCGGCTTACCAAACCGCAATGCGATCCACGACCTGATCTCTGACGCCATCAGTCACCGCGGCGACACGCAGGTTGGCGTGGTGTATCTCGACCTGGATAACTTTAAAAAGGTCAACGACGCTTACGGGCATATGTTTGGCGATCAGCTGTTACAGGCTGTCGCGCTCGCCATTTTGAGCTGTCTGGATGAGGGACAGGTGCTGGCACGACTTGGCGGAGATGAGTTTATCGTCATGGCCACCCATACCTCTCAGGGCTCTCTGGAAGCGATGGCGTCGCGCATTTTAACCCGCCTGCGCCAGCCGTTCCGAATCGGCCTGATCGAAATTTACACCGGCTGTTCCCTGGGCATCGCCCTCGCCCCGCAGCACGGTAACGACCGGGAAAGCGTCATTCGTAACGCCGATACCGCCATGTACACCGCTAAAGAGAACGGCCGGGGCAAGTTCTGCGTCTTCTCGCCCGAGATGAACCAGCGCGTGTTTGAATATCTCTGGCTGGATACCAACCTGCGTAAGGCGCTGGATAACGACCAGCTCCTGATCCACTACCAGCCTAAAATCACCTGGCGCGGCGAGGTCAGAAGTCTTGAAGCGCTGGTCCGCTGGCAATCGCCCGAACGCGGGTTGATCCCACCGCTGGAGTTTATCTCTTATGCCGAGGAGTCAGGGTTGATTGTGCCGCTGGGCCGCTGGGTGATGCTGGATGTGGTTCGCCAGGTGGCGAAATGGCGCGATAAGGGAATTAACCTGCGCGTGGCCGTGAACGTCTCTGCGCGTCAGCTGGCCGACCAGACTATCTTTAGCGACTTAAAGCAGGCGCTGAAGGATCTGAACTTTGAATACTGCCCGGTCGACGTCGAATTAACCGAAAGCTGTCTCATCGAGAACGAAGAGCTGGCGCTCTCCGTGATCCAGCAGTTCAGCAGGCTGGGGGCGCAAATTCATCTCGACGATTTTGGTACCGGCTACTCCTCCCTTTCTCAGCTGGCCCGCTTCCCTATTGACGCCATAAAACTCGATCAATCGTTCGTCAGGGATATTCATAAGCAGTCCATCTCCCAGTCTCTGGTGCGCGCCATCGTCGCGGTGGCGCAGGCGTTAAACCTGCAGGTGATTGCCGAAGGGGTGGAAAATGCAAAAGAAGACGCCTTTCTGACCAAGAACGGCGTCAACGAACGGCAGGGTTTTCTGTTTGCTAAGCCGATGCCCGCTGCCGCATTCGAGCGATGGCTAAAACGATATCAGGCGCGGAAACAGCATTAACTGGCTTTACGCAAGCCCGCCGCGTGATGGCGGTTTTGCAGCATCACCAGACGCTCCATGTAGGCGATATCTTTCGGTTCCAGGCAGAAAGCCGCGTCTACCCAGTCTTCCGTGATGTCCATCAATTCACTGCGCGGCAATTGCAGAACGCGCGTACGGGCGCGCAGCATCGCCCTCACGCCATTCAGTTTTGGCCGTAGCGTGTCGATGAAGGTTCGGGTGGAGACATAGCTTTGTCCGGGTTCAAACAGGAGATCCACCAGGCCGTGCTGTTCGTACCATTCCGCCGTATGGGATTCCCCCTTGTAGATGAGTTCCTCCGCCAGCTTCATTCCTGAACGGCGAGCTACCAGGGAATATCCCCCCATGCCCGGGAACAGGTTGAAAGCAATCTCGGGAAAACCTAAACGTGCATCGCGCTGCGCCAGAACGAAATGGTGCGCAAGAGCGGCCTCAAACCCGCCCCCTAACGCGCTGCCTTCGACCATGGCCAGCGAGATGGCCCCCGTATCAAACCCCCGGGAGGCCGCATGCACGCAATCGACACAGGCGCGCGCATAGGCCCGTAACGCTTCACGTCGACCGTGCTGAATGCACTCGACGAAAAACTGCAGGTCACCGCCCACATTGTACATCTCAGGCACCAGCGATCCGGTCACCCAAAAATCGACCGCAAAACCAGACTGGCGGACGAGCCATGAAAGGTTCATGATCTCCTCTATTAACGCATGGTTGAAGCAAGGACGTGGCTGAGCCCGCAACATCATCCAGACTGTATGTCGCTCTGCCTCGTAATAGCCTGACAGCTGGGTGAACCGTTCAGTATCGGTAAACAGTGTGCAGGTAGGCTGATTGATAACTGTCATAGTCTAATTCCTCTTATAAAAAAGCGCGTTGCGCGCAGTTTTAGACTAATCCACTCAATAAGCCCGCAGCATGAGGGGGAATAATTTTATCACTTCCGTTTATGTAATTTGGTTATTGCATTTTTTCCCTTCTCTTTTGAAGCCAATTTCTGCATCATTGAAAATATTAACTTTTCGCGCCTGGGGTGAGATTATGTCAACTATTGACGCACAAGCTGTAGCACAACGAATTGATACCGTGCTGGATATCCTGGTGGCGGGCGATTATCACTCTGCTATCCGTAATCTTGAGATCCTGAAGTCTGAACTTCTTGCTCAGAATGGCGCTGACGATGCGCCCGAAAACAGACAGCCAAAAGCGCCGTGGGAAGTTTAACCCCCACCGTTTCCGACCTCGTTTCGCTTTATTAAATGGATGCTATGAATTCCCGACAACAACTCATTTTGCAGATGGTCATCGATCAGGGACGCGTAAGCGTAGTCGATCTCGCTAAAACCACTGGCGTTTCTGAAGTCACCATCCGTCAGGATCTTAATCTGCTGGAAAAACAGAGCTACCTGCGTCGCGCGCACGGCTATGCGGTCCCGCTGGACAGTGATGACGTTGAGACGCGCATGATGAACAACTACGCGCTCAAACGTGAACTGGCGGAATTTGCTGCGTCCCTGGTGAACAACGGCGAGACCGTCTTTATTGAAAACGGCAGCAGTAATGCCCTTCTGGCGCGAACGCTTGCCGATCAAAAAGACGTCACCATCATCACCGTCAGCAGCTATATCGCGCATTTACTTAAAGAGACGCGCTGCGAGGTGATTCTGCTGGGCGGCATCTATCAGAAAAAAAGTGAAAGCATGGTTGGCCCGCTGACCCGTCAGTACGTCCAGCAGGTCCATTTCAGTAAGGCCTTTATCGGGATTGACGGCTGGCAGCCGGAGACAGGCTTTACCGGCCGGGATATGATGCGCTCTGACGTGGTGAATGCCGTACTGGAAAAAGAGTGCGAAGCCATTGTGCTCACCGACAGCTCTAAATTTGGTGCCGTTCACCCTTACACGATGGGTCCCGCTTCACGCTTTAGCCGCGTGATTACCGATGACCGTTTGAGCGAAGCGCATCGCAATAAACTCGAAGAGAGCGGTTTGATCGTCAATATTATTAAAGCCAGCGCCTGATTTCCCTCCGCGCCCGTATTTCGGGCGCACACGTCTTTCTATGAGATGATTCTTAACCCTGCTTTAAGAGTTTTTACCTGTTTAACCTGCCCTAAAGTCGTAAAATTACTATTAGCGATATAACAGGAAGTGACTATCACCTGCGTGATGAAGTAACGCCTGCGCGACCAGCTTTCACGGGGAAAAGAATTAAGTATTCGTTTAGTCTATACTTAACGTGTACATCTTTCCGTGAATCGATAATTCAGGAGAAAGTATTATGACCTTAACCAGCAAAAAATTAGCCGCCGCTGTTCTGGCAATCACTGTCGCTATGTCCCTGAGCGCATGCTCTAACTGGTCTAAACGTGACCGTAACACCGCGATTGGTGCCGGTGCCGGTGCTCTCGGTGGTGCAGTATTAACGGATGGTAGTACGCTGGGTACATTAGGTGGCGCTGCTGTCGGTGGTATTATCGGTCACCAGGTTGGCAAATAACTATTATCTAAGCCTTCCTCGATATTGCGATATTTAAACGCATTTCAGGTCTGACATACGCACGTATATAACACGAGCCACGGCATTTGCCGTGGCTCATTTATTTTAGCCGCCTGCCAGTTTGACTTTCATGCCTTTGGCTTCGAGCAGTGATTTAATTAAATCACGTTTATCACCCTGGATTTCGATAATGCCGTCCTTCACGGCCCCGCCGCATCCACATTTCTTTTTCAGCTCGGCAGCCAGCTTTGTCAGTTCAGCATCATCCAGATCAATACCGGAAATAAGGCAGACCCCTTTCCCCTTACGTCCGCTGGTCTGACGCTGAATGCGCACGATACCGTCCCCCTTAGGACGTTCCACTTTGGCTTTCGGTTCGTCGATACGCCCGCTCTCGGTTGAGTAGACCAGACGGCTGTTGGAATCGGTCATTATGCCCCCTTGTTCAGCGATGCGTTGATAGCCTTAAGCGTCTCTGCCGGGTTTGCAGACTGCGTCACCGGACGCCCGATAACCATATAGTCAACGCCCGCCGCCAGCGCCTGCTCAGGCGTCATGATGCGACGCTGATCGCCCACGTCGCTGCCCGCAGGACGGATCCCCGGCGTAACGAGTTTAAAATCCTGGCCCAGCGCTGATTTGAAACGTACCGCTTCCTGCGCGGAGCAGACTACGCCATCCAGGCCGCACTGCTGCGTCAGACGCGCGAGACGTTCGGCATGTTCCGCAGGTGACAACGTCACGCCAAGGTCGCGTAAATCATTTTCGTCCATACTGGTCAGCACGGTGACGGCGATAAGCAGCGGCGCGTCGTTACCGAACGGCAGGAGCGCCTCACGGGCAGCGGTCATCATTCTTGCCCCACCCGACGCATGGACGTTGACCATCCATACGCCCAGCTCGGCGGCTGCAGCAACGGCGTGGGCCGTGGTGTTCGGAATATCATGGAATTTGAGGTCGAGGAAAACGTCAAAGCCGCGCTGTTGCAGATCGCGAACGATTTGCGGTCCAAACAGCGTGAACATCTCTTTGCCAACTTTCAGGCGGCAATCGCGAGGGTCGATACCGTCGACAAACGCCAGTGCAGCGTCACGCTTATTGTAATCAAGCGCAACAACAACAGGAGAATCCGTAATTACGCGGGAAGTGGAGGATGTAACAGACGTCATGACCAGCCCTTTTCGTCTATGGGCGCGCAGCGGCGCGGAACAGATAAACGGCCAGCATTCTACCTGCCGACGCCGCAAATTGACAGAATCCATTTATCTGCCTGCCAGGCCGGCAAACCGCACGGTGCTCAGAAAGCGTTAAATACCATCAGTATGTTGTAACTAAAATGAAGGCTTTTAAAAAATTACTGCCCGTCCAGGCCGCGGATGGGCTTGATGGTGGACCAGGCCCGGCAGGACGGACAATGCCAGTAGAGCGTGTAGGCGGTAAAACCACACTTCTGGCAACGGTAGCGCGGTTTGCTGCGCACCTGCTCGCCAACCATGTCGCGCAGCACCATCAGGCTCTCTTTCGCGCGCCCTTCTTCCGCGTCGTTCAGGTGGTAATCCATCAACTTATGGAAGACCCGCATGGTCGGATGACGCTGAAGCTGTCGGGTGATATAGACCTGCGCGGTGTCACCCCCCTCATACTGCTCAACAACGTCAGCAAGCATCAGTTCCGCGGTTGCGCCGGTATTCTCTTCCACGCAGCGACGCAGAAATGCCACCCACTCTTCCCGCTTGTCCAGCTGTTGATAGCAGGTTTGCAGCATTTCCAGCGTTTCACTGACCAGCTCTTTGTCCTGGTCGATAACCCGCAGCAGGCTTTCAACGGCTTTGGCGTAGTCGCCATTCGCCATAAAAACGCGCCCCATCATGATGGAGATACGGGCGCTGTTGCGGTCCGCGGCGGCACCTTTCTTCAGCAACGCCATGGCTTTGTCCATGTCGTCATTGCCCATCTGCTGAAGGGCAAGCTCACAGTAGAAATGGGCGATCTCAACGCGCTGCTTATCTTTACCCAGCTTCACCAGACGTTCAGCCGTATCAATGGCTTTCTGCCAGTCGCTGGTGGCCTGATATATCTGCAGGAGCTGTTGCAGCGCGCCGATGCGGAAATCTGTTTCATCCACCAGCTGTGCGAACATATCTTCCGCGCGATCGTACAGCCCCGCAGCCATGTAATCTCGTCCCAACTGCTGTACGGCCAGCAGTCGTTGATCGTAGGTCAGCGAGGCGCTTTCCATCAGGGTCTGGTGAATGCGAATGGCGCGGTCAACCTCGCCGCGCGAGCGGAACAGGTTCCCCAGGGTAAGATGGGCTTCAACGGTCCCCGTATCCTCTTTCAGCATGTCGAGGAACAGGTCTACCGCTTTGTCCTGCTGATTGCTCAGGAGGAAGTTCACCCCCGCAACGTAGTCGCGGGAGAGCCGGTTGGCCTCATCCTGTTTTGTTTGTTGCGCACTTCTGCGGCCCATATACCAGCCATAGGCTGCGGCGACAGGCAAAAGCAGAAACAACAACTCCAGCATCGTCGATTATTCCTTCACGACCGGCACGCCAGAGCTTTCCGGCATGTCGGACGCAGGCGCAATGTGATGTTCGAGTCGTTTGATTTTACGTTCAGCGCGCGCAAGCGAAACACGGACTTTTAACCAGAACAAACCGCAAACCAGCCAGCCAATGGCAAAGCCTGCAGCAAATAAGACCGCGAGAAGGCTCGACACGCGATACTCGCCCTGAGCCAGCAGATAGTTAAACGTCACCTGCTGATCGTTTTGTGCACCCAATGTGACTGAAATGACAAAAATCGCCAATACCAGTAAGAAAATGAGTAAATATTTCACATTACTTCCCGTTATGTGGTTCAAGCGAATAAAGTATGTTCAACTTACCGCAATCAGCCTTATAAACTACCATTTTAGTGACGGGCGCGAAATGGAAAAAGTGACGCGCCAGTCATGGATCTATGGGCAAAATGCGCAATATCAACCTTCAGGCGTCCGTTTGGTCCCTTTCGGCTATTTCTTCTTTCTCTTCCGGCGGTGGTGTTAGCGGGCCGCAGAATCGTTCAGCCAGCCAGGTCGCCAGCATCACCAGCATCCACGAGATGAGCGTGGCGACGACCAGGTCCCGTGGCCAGTGCATCCCCAGCAATAAGCGGCTGCCCATCACTCCCGTCGCCCAGACCAGTAAAATGACGATGGTGACCGTTCGACGTCTAGGCCAAAGCAGCCCAACCCCCAGCAGCGCCCAGCTGGCCGCAAACATGGTGTGGCCGGAGGGAAACGCGAACCCGGTCTCTTTCTGCCAGTGTTTACGCAAGAATTTCGGGATATCCTGCTGTTCCGCAAGCTGTTCTTTCACCAGTGCGCCACGATCTTTACGCTTTAAAGTGTAGAACTCATCCACCGGAATATGGTGCGTTTTTTCCAGCCAGACGACAAAAGGACGCGGCTCCTGAACGCGATCTTTCACCCAGGATTTTACGCCCTGACCGATAAGGATAGCGCCGCCGAGGATCGCAAAGAGCATTAGCGCCGCGCGCAGACGAAAGCGCAGGCACCACAGAAACCAGGCGCACAGGAGGACGTGGGTGATAATTCCCCAGGGCTGGGTGACCGTTTCCGTAATCCAGTATAACGTTTTCAGCCACGTGGCGTTCTGCCCGGGCTGCCACATCCACCCTGAAAGCCATACGGCCAAAGGCATAATCAGTAAAATGGCCGCACCTGCTGCCGTACGTCTGGCGATTGAATGCATGTCTTCTCCTTTTTGCTAAGCGTCACAATCATAACTGAAATTTGTTCGCTGGGTGGAGATGTCGGATCGTGCTTTTAACGGCCATATCGCATGGTGCCCATTAGGCGAACCTGCTGAGCTTGTGGCAAAATAAACTGATACAGAAAGCAAAACAGGGCACAGGCACGAAACGTGTCAGCCTACTCTGGAGAATCACATGCAGCTTAAACGTGTGGCAGAAGCCAAACTGCCAACCCCATGGGGCGATTTCCTGATGGTGGGTTTTGAAGAACTGGCAACCGGACAGGATCATGTCGCACTGGTGTATGGCGACATTTCAGGGCAGACGCCGGTGCTGTCCCGCGTCCATTCAGAGTGTCTCACCGGCGACGCGCTGTTCAGCCTGCGCTGTGATTGCGGTTTCCAGCTGGAAGCGGCCCTTTCTCATATTGCTGAAGAAGGCCGCGGCGTGTTGCTTTATCACCGTCAGGAAGGGCGTAATATTGGTTTGCTGAATAAAATTCGCGCCTACGCGCTTCAGGACCAGGGCTACGATACGGTTGAAGCCAACCATCAGCTCGGTTTTGCGGCTGATGAACGTGACTTCACCTTATGCGCCGATATGTTCAAGCTGCTGGGCGTAGACGAAGTTCGTCTGCTGACCAATAACCCGAAAAAAGTGGAGATCCTGACCGAAGCCGGGATCAACATCGTTGAACGTGTACCGCTGATTGTCGGCCGTAACCCGAAAAATGCCCACTACCTTGATACCAAAGCCGCCAAAATGGGCCATCTGCTGAAAGAGTGATATAAAAAGCCCGGCACGCGTGCCGGGCTCGTTTCATCAATCCAGCATCTTACGAATCACGTAATGTAAAATGCCGTCGTTCTGGTAGTAGGTCAGCTCGGTTGCCGTGTCAATACGGCACCGACAATCCAGCACCTCGGTTTTCCCGTCTGCCCGCGTTAACGTTACCGGCACCGTTTTACCCGGCTGCAGGTTTTGCAGGCCGCTAATATCAATCTGCTCTTCCCCGGTCAGGCCCAGCGTTTTACGCGTCACGCCCTGCGGGAACTCAAGCGGCAGGATCCCCATGCCGATCAGATTCGAACGGTGAATACGTTCGAACGATTCGGCGATGACCACCCGAACGCCAAGCAGGCGCGGGCCTTTCGCCGCCCAGTCGCGGCTGGAGCCGGAACCGTACTCTTTCCCGGCAATCACCGCCAGCGGCGTCCCTTCCTGTTGGTATTTGACCGCCGCATCATAAATCGACACGACTTCCGTCCCCGGCAGATGGCGCGTCATGCCCCCTTCCACGCCCGGCACCATTTCGTTACGAATGCGGATGTTGGCAAAGGTCCCGCGCATCATGACTTCATGGTTACCGCGGCGCGAACCGTAGGAGTTAAAATCGCGGCGTTCGACACCCCGACTTTGCAGGTAACGGCCTGCCGGGCTATCGGCTTTGATGCTCCCCGCCGGAGAGATATGGTCCGTCGTGACGGAATCCCCCAGCATGGCCAGGATACGCGCGCCATGGATATCCTTAAGCGGCGCCGGCTCGGCCAGCATCTCATCAAAGAACGGCGACAGACGAATATAGGTCGAGTCATCCTGCCAGCCATAGGTATCCGAACCTGCAACGTTGATGGCTTTCCATTCCGGCGTGCCTTCAAAGACTTCCGCGTACTCTTTGCGGAACATCTCGGTAGAGACCTTCTCAACGGCCAGCGCGATTTCACGTGAAGAAGGCCAAATATCTTTCAGATAGACAGGATCATTCTTACGATCGTGACCAATCGGATCGGTCACCAGGTTGATATTCATGTTCCCTGCGAGAGCGTATGCCACCACCAGCGGCGGCGAAGCAAGCCAGTTGGTTTTTACCAGCGGGTGAATGCGCCCTTCAAAGTTTCGGTTACCGGAAAGAACGGCGCCTACCGTCAGGTCACCCTGCTTGATCGCCGTTTCGATGGGTTCAGGCAGTGGCCCGGAGTTACCAATACAGGTCGTACAGCCGTAGCCCACGAGGTTAAAGCCCAGCTCGTCCAGGTACGGCGTCAGTTTGGCCTGAGCCAGGTAATCCGACACCACTTTGGAGCCCGGTGCCAGCGAGGCCTTAACCCACGGTTGAGGTTTTAGCCCAAGCTCTACCGCTTTCTTAGCCAGCAGACCGGCCGCCATTAATACGCTGGGGTTGGAAGTATTGGTGCAGGAGGTAATCGCGGCAATCACAACCGCACCGTCCGGAAGCTGATACTGATGTCCGTTCAGAACATAGTCGACGGGACGATGGTCTTTCTGCGCCACGTTCACTTCCAGGGTATTGCTGTCGGCAAACGCTTTCGGCACGTCGGTCAGCGCAACCCTGTCCTGCGGGCGTTTCGGACCCGCGAGGCTCGCTTCGACGCTTCCCATATCGAGTTCAAGCGTGCTGGTGAAAACAGGCTCATCGCCCGGATTGCGCCACATGCCCTGCGCTTTGGTATACGCTTCCACCAGCGCGACCTGTTCTTCGCTGCGGCCGCTGAGGCGCATGTACTCCAGCGTGACGTCGTCAATGGGGAAAAAGCCGCAGGTGGCACCGTATTCCGGCGCCATATTGGCAATGGTGGCGCGGTCGGCCAGCGGCAGCGAATCCAGTCCGTCACCGTAGAATTCGACAAACTTGCCTACCACACCATGCTTGCGCAGCATCTGGGTGACGGTCAGCACCAGGTCGGTGGCGGTAATGCCTTCAGAGAGCTTTCCGGTCAGCTTGAAGCCCACCACATCCGGAATAAGCATGGAAACCGGCTGGCCGAGCATGGCGGCTTCCGCTTCAATACCGCCGACGCCCCAGCCCAGCACGCCCAGACCGTTGATCATGGTGGTATGTGAATCCGTGCCCACCAGCGTGTCCGGATAAGCCACCCACTCTTTATCCTGCAATTCGCTCCAGACGGCTTTACCCAGATATTCAAGGTTTACCTGGTGACAAATGCCGGTGCCTGGCGGTACCACGCTAAATCGGCTGAACGCCTGCTGTCCCCACTTCAGGAAGACGTAGCGCTCGTGGTTACGCTCCATCTCGAGACGAACGTTTTCACCAAAGGCATCGTCATCACCGAAGTGGTCAACGGTCACGGAGTGGTCAATGACGAGGTCAACGGGGGAAAGCGGGTTAACCTTTGCCGTATCTCCGCCGAGACGCTTCACGGCTTCGCGCATCGCGGCTAAATCAACCACGGCCGGAACACCGGTAAAGTCCTGCATCAGCACCCTTGCCGGGCGGTAGGCGATTTCTCTGTCGGCATGGGCCTTCTCAAGCCATCCTGCCAGCGCCTGGATATCATCGAGCGTGACGGAGTCACCGTCCTGCCAGCGCAACAGATTTTCAAGTAAAACTTTCAAGGACTTGGGTAAACGCGAAATGTCCCCAAGCGTTCTGGCAGCCAGCGGCAGGCTGTAGTAGTGCCAGGTTTTATTTTCTGCCTGTAACGTATCCTTACTGGCTTCGCGTAGGGTTAACGACATAAGCTCCTCCTTAATCACAGAGATGTCCCGACAATCATCAGGGCTGTAATTAAAGATAACACAAAGATGTCGTAACGTTTTGATAACAACCCAAATTGATAAATTTCGGATTGGTCCACAAGGGGGAAACAAAAAACCCCGCCGTAGCGAGGTTTTACAATTTAGTGGAGCGCCAGCCAGATGAGCTGACTCCAGAACAGAATCGACACGGTAAAAACGCCGATCCACGACCAGTATTTGTGAGACGTCATGTTATTCATCATAGGGACACCAGGCATTATTTATAAAAATTCCGAGGTTGTTCCTCAGTGCTATATTGCTGATGTGTATTTATTAAAGAGTACAAAAGTGCAGAGTCGATATTCAGACTATTTGCATCATTACGCAATAAACTAAATTATTGTTTTTTGGGTTCGTCTTCTGCGAACACATCAATAAACGCCTGCTGCTGCGGCGTCAGTTTCCAGGACGCAGGTACAACAGTTGCAGGTGCTTTACGCCCTCTGTGGCCGTTGTCACGATGCTGACACATCTGTTTTACCGAAGCGGTACGTACCGTCACTGCCATATTTAACCCCAATATCTCCAGGCCAGGAGAGCAACAGCCACCCAAAACAAGGCGGAGACGAGAAAGACCGCCAGCCAGGCTTTACGCTTGAGCGCAGGATCCCTTTGCGGTTCTTCACTTCCTGAAGGCATTGCTAACCTCATACAATCGACATCGCTTATCATTTAGGACCAAACAATTGGTACAATTAATCATCTGTTGAGATAAATCCTAAAGAAACTTTAGCCGAAAAGCCAGTGAATTTACGCACCGGGAGGTATGAAATATTCAATCTTTTGACCAGAAATAAATTATTGAAAAGAAAAATTTGCGGAGGCGTAAATTAGTTTCTACTTTTGTCGCCAATTCACGACATTAAAACCTTACAAAGCAAATGGCTAATGACATTATATGGCAGGGAAAGCAGATGATGATAATTCTAATTTAGCTTTGAGGCGTTATTTCGGTATCTTTCCCTGGGGGAAAGATACCGGGTGTGATTATTTTTCGGGGAGTTTGATGTCTTTAAACATCTCTTCAATATCTTCATTTGAGCGTAATGCCACGGCGGTATCCACCACGTCACGCGTTAAATGAGGGGCAAAGCGCTGAATAAAATCATACATATAGCTGCGCAGGAAGGTGCTGCGGCGGAACCCAATTTTTGTGGTGCTATGGCTGAAAACGTCGTGCGCATCAAGACGCACCAGGTCAGGGTCTGACACCGGATCGACCGCCATGCTGGCGATGACGCCCACGCCCAATCCAAGCCGGACATAGGTCTTAATCACGTCGGCATCGGTCGCGGTAAAGACAATGCGCGGCGTTAACCCTGCCCGGTTAAATGCCGTATCAAGCTCGGACCGGCCGGTAAAGCCAAACGTATAGGTCACCAGAGGATACTGGGCCAACTCTTCGATAGTGACCGACCCTTTACCCGCCAGGGGGTGATCGGGGGTCACCACAATAGAACGGTTCCAGTGGTAGCACGGGAGCATCACCAGATCGTCATACAGGTGAAGCGCTTCGGTGGCGATAGCAAAGTCTGCATTCCCCTTAGAGACGGCTTCAGCGATTTGCGTTGGCGAGCCCTGGTGCATATGCAACGAGACGCGAGGATAACGCTCGATAAAGCCTTTGATCACGCCGGGCAGCGCATAGCGCGCCTGCGTATGCGTCGTGGCAATATACAGCGAGCCTTTATCCGGCCAGGTATGCTCCCCCGCCACAGACTTAATCGCATCGACTTTAGAGAGGACTTCACGCGCAATGCGGATGATTTCCTGCCCTGCAGGCGTCACCTGAGTAAGATGCTTACCGCTGCGGGCGAAGATCTGAATGCCTAACTCATCCTCCAGCATACGAACTTGTTTGCTGATGCCCGGTTGCGAGGTATATAGCCCCTCGGCGGTAGAAGAGACGTTAAGGTTATGATTCACCACCTCAACAATATAACGAAGCTGCTGTAATTTCATGCCAGACCATCCGATTTAGCGCATGCGGTCATTCGCTTAAGACGATTTAATAATAAGAAACGGGTTAACTATAACCACTATATCATTTATAGCCTGACTGTATAGTACGGAACAAAAAATAATAACAAGGTAATAAAAAAGGGCCGGAAATCCGGCCCTTTTACAGGTAAGTTACGGTTAGGAAAGATTATTTCTTGCCTTCAACCCATTTGCCATCGACAAAGAAGGCTGACCATCCGGTCGCTTTACCCTCTTTCTCTGCCGCAACATACTGCTGCTTAGTTTTACGGCTAAAACGCACCACGGTTTTGTTGCCTTCCGGATCCTGCTGCGGCGCATCGGCCAGATAACGCAGTTTCTCCGGCAGACGATCGCGGAAGCGATATAGCTCTTCCACCAGCGGCGCGCGGGTTTCGCGCGATTTCGGGAAGGTGTTGGCGGCCAGGAAGACACCTGCCGCGCCGTCACGCAGCACGAAGTACGCGTCGGATTTCTCACACGGCAGCTCCGGCAGCGGAACCGGATCTTCCTTCGGCGGGGCCACTTCACCGTTACGCAGAATTTTGCGCGTGTTTTTACATTCGTCGTTGGTACAGGCCATGTACTTACCGAAACGTCCCATTTTCAGGTGCATTTCAGAACCACACTTCTCGCACTCCACAATCGGGCCGTCATAGCCTTTAATGCGGAACTCGCCCTCTTCAATCTCATACCCGTCACACGTTGGGTTATTACCGCACACGTGCAGCTTGCGTTTTGGATCGATCAGGTAGCTGTCCATTGCCGTGCCGCATTTTTTGCAGCGGCGCTTGGCACGCAGAGCGTTCGTTTCCGCATCGTCACCTTCCAGCACGTTGAGAACTTCGTTCTCCGGCACCAGGTTGATGGTGGTTTTGCAGCGCTCTTTTGGCGACAGCGCATAGCCGGAGCAGCCCAGGAACACGCCCGTGGTGGCAGTACGGATCCCCATCTTGCGGCCACAGGTTGGGCAGTCGATGCTGGTCAGTACCATCTGGTTAGGCAGCATGCCGCCCTCTTCAGGGTCTTTCTCCGCTTTTTCAAGCTGGTCGGTGAAGTCGCTGAAGAAGCTGTCAAGGACCTTTTTCCATTCCGCCTGGTGGCTGGCAACCTGGTCGAGGCTGTCTTCCATTTGCGCGGTGAAATCGTAGTTCATCAGCTCGCGGAAGTTGGCTTCCAGACGATCGGTGACGATCTCACCCATTTTTTCCGCATAGAAACGACGGTTTTCAACACGGACGTAACCGCGATCCTGAATCGTCGAGATAATTGACGCGTAGGTCGACGGACGGCCAATACCGCGTTTTTCCAGCTCTTTTACCAGAGATGCTTCACTGAAGCGTGCCGGTGGCTTGGTGAAGTGCTGAGCCGGGATCAGCTCAACCAGAGACAGTTCATCACCTTTGTTCACCGCAGGCAGCGTTCGGTCTTCATCACCTTTACGCAGCGCAGGCATCACTTTTGTCCAGCCGTCGAAACGCAGAATACGACCGCGCGCCTTGAGACGGAAATCACCCGCGCCAACGGTCAGCGTGGTGGAGTCGTACTGGGCCGGGGTCATCTGGCACGCCACGAACTGACGCCAGATCAGCTGATACAGCTTCTGCGCGTCGGCTTCCATATCTTTCAGCGATTCAGCCAGCACGGAGACGTCAGAAGGACGAATCGCTTCGTGCGCTTCCTGAGAATTCTCTTTACTGGCGAACTGGTTAGCGCTTTCCGGCAGGTATTTCTTACCGAAGTTGTCGCTGATGTAGCCACGCACCATATTGACCGCGTCCTGACTCAGGTTGGTTGAGTCGGTACGCATGTAGGTGATGTAACCTGCTTCATACAAGCGCTGGGCCATCATCATGGTCTTCTTCACGCCATAACCCAGACGGGTGCTCGCCGCCTGTTGCAGGGTGGAGGTGATAAACGGCGCACCAGGCTTGCTGCTGGTCGGTTTGTCTTCACGTTCCAGTACCTGATAGCGTGCCTTTTCCAGCAGCGCCACGGCGGCCATGGTCTGGTCGCGGTTTTCCGGGCGGAAAGGCTTATCGTTCTGGTGGCTTACCTGCAGCGGCAGAGCGTCACCGCCCGGCGTGGTCACATTGGCATCGACTTCCCAGAACTCTTCCGGCACGAAGGCTTTAATTTCGCGCTCGCGCTCAACGACCAGACGCACGGCGACGGATTGCACACGACCTGCGGACAGGCCACGGGCAATCTTTTTCCACAGCAGTGGAGAAACCATGTAGCCCACAACGCGGTCCATAAAGCGACGCGCCTGCTGGGCGTTAACACGGTCGATGTTTAGCTCGCCCGGCTTCTCAAACGCCTGACGAATCGCATTCTTCGTAATTTCGTTAAACACTACGCGGCTGTAGCGTTTGTCATCACCCCCGATCACTTCCCGCAGGTGCCACGCAATGGCTTCCCCTTCGCGGTCAAGGTCGGTTGCGAGATAGATGTGGTCTGCTTTTTCAGCCAGCTGCTTCAGCTCGTTAACGACTTTTTCTTTCCCTGGAAGCACTTCATATTGTGCATCCCAGTTATGCCATGGGTTAACACCCATGCGGTTGACAAGCGCGCTACGTTCATCCTTTTTAGGCTTTTTAGCCCCTTTGGTGGAGGTAGAGTCTGCGCTCTTTTTGCTGGCTGAGCCACTGGTCGGCAAATCGCGGATATGACCAACGCTGGACTTAACCACGTAGTCATTACCCAGATACTTATTGATCGTTTTGGCTTTTGCCGGGGACTCAACGATGACGAGAGCTTTACCCATATTCACCTTTACCTAATTTAATTCTTCCAGGAATACGCCGCACGTTGATTTCCCTTCCGCTGACGACGAGCCAATGATATTGCGACTGCGTCAGGAGATATCAACCCCTTTGTCTTACCGGGCGTTAAAGAAAAGACGCCCAGGTGATTGAGTTCTCGGGTATTTTTCTCACATCTCGTGTAATTCGTGACGAATTCCCGGTTGAATGTCAAGCAATTCTGTTGCCAGAATGACGAAAGCGCACACTCTACCTGATAAAATTCGTTACGCAACTTTATTAGCATGCAAAAGCAAATCCTGCCAGCCAGGCCCCTGCACCTTATCCCCTCACATTACAGGGAAAATTTGCCCCCAAAGCGCCCTCGGCGTAGACTATTGTCACTGTTTAAGGAGTGGATTATGCAGAATACGACCCAACCTATTGACCGAGCCTCTCTGCTTATCGAAGCAAACAAGCTTATTCGTGACCATGAAGATACGCTGGCAGGCATTGAAGCCACCGGCGTAGAGCAGCGAAATGGCGTGCTGGTTTTCAGCGGTGAATACTTCCTTGATGAACAGGGCTTACCGACCCCGAAAAGCACCGCCGTGTTTAACATGTTTAAATACCTGGCACATACGCTTTCCGAGAAATATCACCTGGTCGATTAACGCAAAACGCGAGGCATAAGCCTCGCGTTTTTGTTTACAGCAGCGGTTTTTGTCCACGCTGTAGCCAGCGGAGCAGCAGGCGGTCCGCGCTTTCTGCCGCACTGTTGGTAAAGCGGTCAAGGAGTCGCTTGCGCTGGGCAAAGCGGACGCCCACCAGTTCCCGGCCTTCCATCAGGTTGAGCAGCAGATCGTCGCTGGTTCCGACTTCATCTACAAGCCCTTTCTCCTGCGCCTGAACGCCGTACCAGTGCTCACCCGTTGCGACCTGCTCAATGTCCAGCGTCGGGCGCATACGGTGCACAAAGTCTTTAAAGAGATGATGCGTTTCGTTGAGATCCTCACGGAATTTTTGGCGCCCTTCTTCCGTGTTTTCCCCCAGCAGCGTCAGGGTGCGTTTGTACTGACCCGCAGTGTGAAGCTCGATATCAATCTCTTTATTTTTCAGGAAGCGGTTAAAGTTCGGGATCTGTGCGACCACGCCGATCGAGCCGATAATCGAGAACGGTGCGGCCACAATTTTGTCCGCCACGCAGGCCATCATGTAGCCACCACTCGCCGCCACTTTATCTACGGCCACGGTCAGCGGGATCTGTTTTTCACGCAGGCGCTGCAGCTGAGAGGCCGCCAGGCCGTAGCCGTGCACCACGCCCCCCGGGCTTTCAAGACGAACAACGACCTGGTCCTGCGGCGTCGCCACGGCCAGCACGGCAGTGACCTCTTCGCGCAAAGACGCGACTTCATGCGCATCCATGCTGCCTTTAAAATCGAGCACGTAAACCCGTGGCGTGACCTTATCCTGTGGCGTATTGAGCTTCGCCTTTGCCTTTGCCGCTTTGCCTTCCTGCTTATGCTTTTTCTTCTGGGCTTTGAGCCACAGTTTCTGTTGATGACTGTCAAGCAGCGCGAGAGACATCTCTTCCTGCATCTCTTTATACTGCTCGCTCAGGCGGGTGATGCGTAACTCCCCACGCTGACGCTTGCGCTGCGTCAGGTTGACAATCAGAACGGCAACCACCGCAATGGCAATCACCACCGTCGCGATTTTCGCCAAAAACAACCCATATTGAGAAAGTAATTCCACGCGTTCCACCTTGATTTAACCACGAATCTTTCACGGCAGTGTACAACACCCCCTGCCCATGCGTCTCGCTCGTGACACTACCTCTGCGAGGCGCCTTCAGGAATCCCCGGTCTGGCGTTTAAATATTTGCAAATTGTTAATTTTACAGCAATGCGTCCTGTAGACTGATTGAATTATCAGGCGAATTCGGGCATAAAGCCGAAAAGTCACAAAAGAAGGCGTGTTTAAGTCACCGTGCGCCGAGGAGTCACCTTGCATTATCAACCGCAAAAAAATCTGCTGCAGAACCGCATCATTCTTGTCACTGGGGCCAGCGACGGGATTGGCCGTGAAGCGGCGCTGACCTACGCTGAGTATGGCGCGAGCGTCATCCTGACCGGCCGCAACGAAGAAAAACTTAAAGGGGTGGCGCAGGAGATTGAAGCCGCAGGTGGGATTCCTGCTCGCTGGTACACGCTCGATCTGCTCACCTGCACGCCCGCGTCATGTCAGGAGCTTGCTCACCGCATCAGCACCCATTACCCGCGCCTGGACGGCGTACTGCATAATGCCGGCTTGCTTGGCGAAGTTCGCCCGATGGATGAACAGGATCCCGAGATCTGGCAGGAGGTCATGCAGGTCAACGTCAACGGGACGTTTTTCCTGACCCAGGCACTCCTTCCTTTATTACTCAAATCGGATTCGGGTTCACTGGTGTTCACCTCCTCCAGCGTAGGCCGTGAGGGGCGCGCAAACTGGGGTGCCTATGCCGTATCAAAATTCGCAACCGAAGGCATGATGCAGGTGCTGGCAGAGGAGTACCAAAGCCGCCATCTTCGCGTAAACTGCATTAACCCGGGCGGTACGCGCACAAAAATGCGCGCCAGCGCCTTCCCGACGGAAGACCCGCAGAAGCTGAAAACGCCGGCAGACATTATGCCGCTCTATCTCTGGCTGATGGGCGACGACAGCCGCCGCAAAACCGGGATGACCTTTGACGCCCAGCCGGGCCGTAAACCAGGAATCTCGCAATGAGTGAAGAACGTCATCAGCAGCGCCAGCAGCGGCTGAAGGAACAGGTCGATGCACGCGTCGCGGCCGCTCAGGACGAGCGCGGGATCGTCATCGTCTTTACCGGCAACGGTAAAGGGAAAACCACGGCCGCATTCGGCACGGCGACACGCGCCGTCGGCCACGGGCAGAAGGTTGGCGTTATCCAGTTTATTAAAGGTGAGTGGCCTAACGGCGAGCGTAATCTGCTTGAGCCTCACGGCGTTGAGTTCCAGGTGATGGCGACCGGATTTACGTGGGACACCCAGAACCGCGAAACCGATACCGCAGCCTGTCTGGCCGTCTGGGAGCACGCTAAAAGAATGCTGGTCGATCCTTCACTCAATATGGTTCTGCTGGATGAAATCACGTATATGGTCGCCTACGACTATTTGCCGCTAGAAGAGGTGCTTAATGCACTGAAAAACCGTCCCGCCCATCAGACGGTCATCATCACGGGCCGCGGGTGTCATCGGGATATTCTGGAGCTGGCAGATACCGTAAGCGAGCTGCGTCCGGTTAAACATGCGTTTGATGCGGGCATCAAAGCGCAAATAGGGATTGATTACTAAAGAAAAAAGCCCGGTGTCTTCACCGGGCTTTTACATTAACCGTTGTTATTACGGCTGCCAGAGCGGCGGTTGCTGCTCACCTGGCTGTGACGCTTCACCGCACGGCGAATCTGGTTCGCCTTCATGCGGCGACGATCTTTTTCCACCGCCACTTTAGAGGTGGTTTCCGGCGTCAGGCCGACCAGCTCGCGCAGGTAGTTGGTCTGGGTCAGATCCAGTTCGGTATAACCCCCACGCGGCAGGCCTTTTGGCAGCAGGATGTCGCCGTAACGGACACGGATCAGGCGGCTAACCTGCACGCCTACCGCTTCCCAGAGACGACGCACCTCGCGGTTGCGGCCTTCGGTCAGGGTCACGTTGTACCACTGGTTGATGCCTTCCCCACCGGTAAATTTGATGGTTTTGAACGCCGCAGGACCGTCTTCCAGCTGAACGCCACGCGACAGGTCGCGCAGTTTATTCTCGTCAACCTGGCCAAACACGCGCACCGCGTATTCACGTTCCACTTCACGGCTTGGGTGCATCAGACGGTTTGCCAGTTCACCATCGGTGGTAAACAGCAGCAGACCGCAGGTATTCACGTCCAGACGACCAACGGCAATCCAGCGAGCGCCACGCAGTTTAGGCAGACGGTCAAACACCGTCGGGCGACCTTCCGGGTCATTGCGGGTACACAGCTCGCCTTCCGGCTTGTAGTAAGCCAGCACGCGGCAGATCTGCTCAGCGGACTCTTTCACGGAGATAAGATGACCGTCGATACGGATCTTCAGCCCCGGTACGATTTCTACGCGGTCACCCAGCGTGGCGATTTTACCGTCCACACTCACGCGGCCCGCTTCAATAATGGCTTCGATTTCACGGCGTGAACCGTGGCCGGCACGCGCCAGCACTTTCTGTAACTTCTCGCTCATTGAGCTTCCTCAAGTGTCGCCTTCACAGGCGTCGAATCAGGTCAAAAGAGGGCCGAGCCCTGCTTTGATGGCCGCGTAGTATATCTGCTTATACCATTACAAGAAAGGCTTTACGTCACCCACGCCTTCACGAATCACTTCCGGTGCATCTTCGGTTAAGTCGACCACGGTGGTCGGCTGCTGGCCGAGATAACCGCCGTGAATAATCAGCTCGACCACCTTCTCCAGACGATCTTTGATCTCTTCCGGATCGGACTCGGTAAACTCGCTGCCGGGCAGCATCAGCGAGGTAGACAGCATTGGTTCACCGAGGGTTTCCAGCAGCGCCTGCGCAATCGGGTTCGACGGCACGCGCATGCCGATGGTTTTACGTTTTTCCTGCAGCAGACGACGCGGCACTTCTTTGGTCCCTTTCAGGATGAAGGTGTAGTTGCCCGGCGTGTTGTTCTTAATCAGGCGAAACGCCACGTTATCCACATAAGCATAGGTGGACAGCTCAGAGAGATCGCGGCACATCAGGGTAAAGTTATGGCCGTCCGGCAACTGGCGAATACGGCAAATGCGTTCCATCGCCCCTTTATCTTCAATTTTGCAGCCCAGCGCGTAGCCGGAATCGGTCGGGTAGACAATCACGCCGCCTTTGCGGACGATCTCCACGGCCTGGTTAATCAGGCGTGGCTGCGGGTTATCCGGATGGATATAGAAAAACTGACTCATACTTCCCTCTCTTCAATTTGCTGCGGCTGTTCCCATAGCTGCCAGACCGGCTCAACGCCAGCGGGCAGCCAGAGCTTGCGCCCCAGTTCGATCCAGGCGCAGGGCTGATGGAAATCAGAACCCTGTGAGCCAAGCAGGCCGTACTGTCGGGCATAGGTCGCGAGCTGCGCGCGCTCGTTGGGTGCCTGCTGACACTGGGCGACTTCCATCGCCTCTCCACCGTTTTCGGCAAAGTGCGCCAGCAGCCTTTTCAGCCATTTAGCAGAAAGATTATACCGCCCCGGATGGGCCAGCACGGCCTTACCGCCAGAATGATGAATCACATCAATAGCTTGTTTTATTGTACACCACTGTGGCGGAACGTATCCGGTTTTCCCGCGCGCCAGATACTTTTTAAAGACATCCGCCATCGTCGTGGCTTTACCCGCCTCTACCAGAAAACGGGCGAAATGACCGCGCGTAACCGCCCCGCCGTTCGCCAGCTTTTGCGCACCTTCCAGCGCGCCAGGAATATGTGCCTTTTCCAGACGCTCGCCGATCATCTCTGCGCGCTGGTTGCGGCGCGTTTTTTGTTCTTGCAAAAACTCAATAAGTGCCGGATGGTCTATATCGATGTTCAGGCCAACGATATGAATCTCATGGTTTTCCCAGACGGTCGAAATCTCGACGCCGGACACCAGATTGAGTGCCAGCTCGCAGCGGGCAATCTCGGCGCGCGCAGCCGGAATGGCATCCGTCGTATCGTGATCGGTTATCGCCAGCGTGCCGATGCGCATTTCAACGGCACGATGAACCAGGGCTTCGGGTGTCAGCAGGCCATCAGAGGCCTGAGTATGGCTGTGTAAATCATAAATAATCGCGTAGGTGGTATCGCTCAAAGCACTTCCCATAACAGGTTGAAGACATCCGAAACCGCCATGATACCGACTTAACGTGAAATTCTGAAATCAAGGGTTGACAACACGCCATCGAACTAGTTAACTAGTACGCAAGTTCACACGAGAAAGGTATCTGAAAATGACAGCACATTTCACTCTGCACGGCTGGTGGCGTACCTCCTGATCTTCGGGCAGTGTCACGCGTCTGCGAAATGCAAACAGATACCCGCCCGCTACTCAGCGGGCTTTTTTTTGAACAGAATAAATGAGAACACCAACATGCAAACAGCCAAACCCCATCTCGAATTGCTGACCTGCGAGGCGGCCTATCGCCACAACCCGACCGCGCTGTTTCATCAGGTGTGCGGGGCACGTCCGGCAACGCTGCTGCTGGAATCTGCGGACATCGACAGCAAGGACGATCTGAAAAGCCTTCTGCTGGTCGACAGCGCGTTGCGCATTACCGCCTTAGGTGACACTGTCACTATTAAGGCTTTGTCAGACAATGGCGCATCGCTTCTGCCGCTGCTGGATGCCGCCCTGCCTTCAGGCATCGAAAACGAACGTCATCCAGAAATGCGCATTCTGCATTTCCCGCCGGTTAGCCAACTGTTAGATGAAGACGCGCGCCTCTGTTCCCTGTCCGTCGTTGATGCCTTCCGCCTGCTGCAAAATCTGGTCACCGTTCCGCACGAAGAGCGTGAAGCGATGTTCTTTGGCGGGCTGTTTGCTTACGACCTGGTCGCGGGATTTGAAGATTTGCCGGAAACCGAGCAGGGCAATCGCTGCCCGGACTACTGTTTCTATCTGGCCGAAACCCTGCTGGTGATCGACCATCAGAAACAGTACACCCGCATTCAGGCCAGCCTGTTCACGCCTTCTGGCGCTGAGAAAACCCGTCTGGAGCACCGCATTGCCCAACTGCAGCAGCAAATGACGGAAGCGCCGCCTGCGCTACCGGTGCAGCGCGTGGAAAAAATGACCTGCGATGTGAACCAGACCGACGATCAGTACGGTGCCGTGGTTCGCCAGATGCAAAAGGCGATTCGCGCCGGGGAAATTTTCCAGGTGGTGCCTTCCCGCCGCTTCTCTCTGCCCTGCCCGTCCCCGCTGGCCGCTTACGACGTGCTGAAAAAGAGCAACCCAAGCCCGTACATGTTCTTTATGCAGGACAATGACTTCACGCTGTTCGGCGCCTCGCCGGAAAGCTCGCTGAAGTACGACGCCACCAGCCGCCAGATTGAAATTTACCCGATCGCCGGAACCCGTCCGCGCGGACGTCGCGCAGACGGCTCGCTGGATCGCGATCTCGACAGCCGCATCGAGCTGGAAATGCGTACCGACCATAAAGAACTCTCCGAGCACCTGATGCTGGTTGACCTGGCGCGTAACGATCTGGCCCGTATTTGCACCCCAGGCAGCCGCTACGTGGCGGACCTGACTAAAGTCGACCGCTATTCATTCGTGATGCACCTGGTCTCCCGCGTGGTCGGTGAGCTGCGCCACGATCTCGACGTACTGCACGCCTACCGCGCCTGCATGAACATGGGTACCCTGAGCGGTGCGCCGAAAGTGCGCGCCATGCAGCTGATTGCCGCCGCCGAAGGACGCCGTCGCGGCAGCTACGGCGGTGCGGTGGGCTATTTTACGGCCCACGGTGACCTCGATACCTGCATCGTGATCCGCTCCGCCTATGTCGAAGACGGTATTGCCACCGTTCAGGCCGGTGCCGGGATTGTTCTTGATTCTGTTCCGCAGTCTGAAGCTGACGAAACGCGCAGCAAAGCGCGTGCGGTCCTTCGCGCCATTGCTACCGCACACCACGCACAGGAGATTTTCTGATGGCTGACATTCTGCTGCTCGATAACATCGACTCCTTTACCTATAACCTGGCAGATCAGCTGCGTGCGAATGGCCATAACGTCGTTATCTATCGCAACCACGTCCCGGCGCAGACCCTGATTGACCGTCTGGCGACCATGCAAAACCCGGTGCTGATGCTCTCCCCGGGGCCGGGCGCGCCGAGCGAAGCGGGCTGTATGCCCGAACTGCTAACCCGCATGCGCGGCAAGCTGCCGATTATCGGTATCTGCCTTGGTCACCAGGCAATCGTGGAAGCCTACGGCGGTTACGTCGGCCAGGCGGGCGAGATCCTGCACGGTAAAGCCTCCAGCATTGAACATGACGGCCAGGCAATGTTTGCCGGGCTGCCGAATCCGCTTCCGGTCGCGCGCTACCACTCGCTGGTCGGCAGCAACATTCCCGCCGGGCTGACGATCAACGCCTCGTTTGAAGGGATGGTGATGGCGGTACGTCACGACGCGGATCGCGTCTGCGGGATGCAGTTCCATCCGGAATCCATCCTGACCTCCCACGGTGCCCGCCTGCTGGAGCAGACCCTCGACTGGGCGTTACAGAAGCTGGAGCAGACCAACACCCTGCAGCCGATTCTGGAAAAACTGTATCAGGCGCAAACCCTGAGCCAGCAGGAGAGCCACCAGCTCTTCTCCGCCGTGGTTCGCGGCGAGCTGAAGCCGGAACAGCTCGCAGCCGCGCTGGTGAGCATGAAGGTCCGCGGTGAAAGCCCGCAGGAGATCGCCGGTGCCGCCACGGCACTGCTGGAAAATGCCGCCCCGTTCCCGCGCCCGGACTATCCGTTTGCCGATATCGTCGGCACCGGCGGTGACGGCAGCAACAGTATCAATATTTCAACCGCCAGCGCCTTTGTGGCCGCAGCGTGTGGTCTGAAAGTAGCGAAACACGGTAACCGCAGCGTGTCCAGCCGGTCAGGCTCGTCTGATTTGCTCGCGGCATTCGGCATTAATCTCGATATGAACGCCGAACGTTCCCGTGAAGCGCTGGATGACCTGGGCGTCTGCTTCCTGTTTGCGCCGAAGTATCACACCGGTTTCCGCCACGCAATGCCGGTTCGTCAGCAGCTGAAAACCCGCACGCTGTTTAACGTGCTCGGCCCGCTGATCAACCCGGCCCATCCGCCGCTGGCGCTGATCGGTGTCTACAGCCCGGAACTGGTCCTGCCGATTGCCGAGACGCTGCGCGTGCTGGGTTACCAGCGTGCCGCCGTGGTGCACAGCGGCGGAATGGATGAAGTGTCTCTGCATGCCCCGACGCTGGTAGCCGAACTGCGCGACGGTGAAATCCTGAGCTACCAGCTCGAAGCCGCTGACTTTGGTTTAACTCCGTATCACCAGGAAGCGCTGGCAGGCGGTACCCCGGAAGAAAACCGTGACATTCTGACGCGCTTATTACAAGGTAAGGGAGAGGTCGCCCATGAGGCCGCCGTTGCCGCCAACGTCGCCATGCTGATGCGTTTGCACGGTGAGGAAGACCTTAAGGCCAACGTTCAAAAAGTTCTGGATGTACTGCGCTCCGGTGCAGCTTACGATCGCGTTACCGCACTTGCGGCAAGAGGGTAAAGAATGCAGACCGTTTTAGCGAAAATCGTTGCCGATAAGGCCATCTGGGTGGAAGCCCGCAAGCAACAGCAGCCGCTTGCCAGTTTCCAGAATGACGTCGTCCCGAGCAGCCGTCGTTTCTATGACGCCCTGCAGGGTGCGCGCACCGCGTTTATTCTTGAGTGCAAAAAAGCGTCTCCGTCTAAAGGCGTTATCCGTGACGATTTCGACCCGGCGCGCATTGCCGGTATTTATAAGCATCATGCCTCAGCCATCTCCGTGCTGACGGATGAGAAATATTTTCAGGGCAGCTTCGATTTTCTACCGATCGTCAGCGGCATCGCGCCGCAGCCGATCCTCTGTAAAGACTTCATTATCGATCCGTATCAGATTTGGCTGGCGCGCTTTTACCAGGCCGACGCCTGCCTGCTGATGCTCTCGGTGCTTGACGACGAGCAGTACCGCCAGCTCTCTGCCGTCGCGCACAGCCTGAAAATGGGCGTGCTGACCGAAGTGAGCAACGAAGAGGAGCTGGAGCGCGCGATTGCGCTGGAAGCCAAAGTGGTCGGCATTAACAACCGCGATCTGCGCGACCTGTCCATTGACCTGAACCGCACGCGCCAGCTGGCGCCGCGGCTGGGCTCTGGCGTCACGGTCATCAGCGAATCCGGCATTAACAGCTACGCCCAGGTGCGCGAGCTGAGCCACTTCGCCAACGGTTTCCTGATTGGCTCCGCCATGATGGAACATGACGATCTCAATGCGGCAGTACGTCGCGTGCTGCTGGGTGAGAACAAAGTCTGCGGTTTAACCCGCGAACAGGACGCCCAGGCCGCGTATGAAGCCGGAGCGATTTATGGCGGGCTGATTTTTGTGGATTCCTCTCCTCGCGCGGTCAGCGAAGAGCAGGCGCGTAAGGTCATCGCCGCGGCACCACTCAGCTATGTTGGCGTGTTCCGCAATGCGGATATCGCCGAGGTGGTTGAAAAAGCCGACGCGTTATCACTGAGCGCGGTGCAGCTTCACGGCGATGAAGATCAGGCCTATATCGATGCCCTGCGCGCCACGCTGGCGCCGCAGGTACAGATCTGGAAAGCGCAACGCGTTGACGATACGTTGCCCCCGCGTAACCTGAACCACGTGGATAAATACGTCCTCGATAACGGTCAGGGCGGAACCGGCCAGCGTTTTGACTGGTCCCTGCTGAACGGCGAAAAGCTGGACAACGTTCTGCTGGCGGGCGGATTAAGCCCGGATAACTGTGTAGAAGCCGCGAAAACCGGCTGCGCAGGCCTCGATTTCAATTCAGGCGTAGAGTCCCAGCCGGGTAGTAAAGATGCCAGCAAACTGGCCTCGGTTTTTAAAACTCTGCGTGCATATTAAGGAAGAGAAGATGACGACATTACTTAACCCGTATTTTGGTGAGTTCGGCGGGATGTACGTCCCGCAAATCCTGATGCCCGCCCTGCGCCAGCTGGAAGAAGCGTTTGTGAGCGCACAGAAGGATCCGGCGTTTCAGGCTGAATTTACCGACCTGCTGAAAAACTATGCAGGCCGCCCAACGGCCCTGACCAAATGCCGCAATCTGACGGAAGGCACGAAAACCACGCTGTATCTTAAGCGTGAAGACCTGCTGCACGGCGGCGCGCACAAGACTAACCAGGTGCTGGGCCAGGCGCTGCTTGCGAAGCGTATGGGCAAAACCGAAATCATCGCCGAAACCGGCGCAGGCCAGCACGGCGTGGCCTCGGCGCTCGCCAGCGCCCTGCTCGGCCTGAAATGCCGCATCTATATGGGGGCGAAAGACGTTGAGCGTCAGTCTCCGAACGTCTTCCGTATGCGTCTGATGGGTGCGGAAGTGATCCCGGTGCACAGCGGCTCCGCGACGCTGAAGGATGCCTGTAACGAAGCGCTGCGCGACTGGTCTGGCAGCTACGAAACCGCGCACTATATGCTCGGTACCGCGGCGGGCCCGCACCCGTTCCCAACCATCGTGCGTGAGTTCCAGCGCATGATCGGGGAAGAGACCAAAGCGCAGATCCTCGAAAAAGAGGGTCGCCTGCCGGATGCGGTCATCGCCTGCGTCGGCGGCGGGTCAAACGCCATCGGCATGTTCGCAGACTTTATCGACGACACCCGCGTGGGTCTGATTGGCGTCGAGCCTGCGGGTCATGGTATTGAATCGGGTGAACACGGCGCGCCGCTGAAGCATGGCCGCGTGGGGATCTACTTCGGCATGAAATCCCCGATGATGCAGACCGATGAAGGCCAGATTGAAGAGTCTTACTCTATCTCCGCTGGCCTCGACTTCCCGTCCGTCGGACCGCAGCACGCCTATCTGAACAGCACCGGTCGTGCGGACTATGTCTCCATTACCGATGACGAAGCGCTGGAAGCGTTCAAAACGCTGTGCCGCAGCGAAGGGATCATCCCGGCGCTGGAGTCTTCACACGCTCTGGCCCATGCGCTGAAAATGATGAAAGACAATCCGGAAAAAGAGCAGCTGCTGGTGGTCAACCTTTCCGGACGCGGTGACAAAGATATCTTCACCGTTCACGATATTCTGAAAGCACGAGGGGAAATCTGATGGAACGCTACGATAACGTATTTGCAGAACTGAAATCCCGCCAGGAAGGCGCGTTCGTTCCCTTCGTCACCCTGGGCGATCCGGGCCCTGAACAGTCGCTGAAGATCATCGACACCCTGATTGAATCCGGTGCCGATGCGCTGGAGCTGGGGATCCCGTTCTCTGACCCGCTGGCGGATGGCCCGACTATCCAGAATGCGACGCTGCGCGCGTTTGCTTCGGGCGTGACGCCAACCCAGTGCTTCGAAATGCTGGCGGCGATCCGTCAGAAGCATCCCACTATCCCGATTGGCCTGCTGATGTACGCCAATCTGGTGTTCAACCGCGGTATCGATGAATTTTACGCCGAGTGCGCCCGCGTGGGCGTCGACTCTGTTCTGGTCGCCGACGTGCCGGTCGAGGAGTCCGCGCCGTTCCGCCAGGCGGCGATGCGTCACAACGTCGCCCCGATTTTCATCTGCCCGCCGAACGCCGATGACACACTGCTGCGCCAGATAGCCTCTTACGGGCGCGGTTACACGTATCTGCTCTCCCGCGCAGGCGTGACCGGTGCCGAGAATAAAGCGGCCCTGCCGCTGCATCATCTGGTGGAAAAGCTGGCCGAGTACCATGCCGCGCCGCCGCTGCAGGGCTTCGGGATCTCCTCTCCAGACCAGGTCACCGCGGCGATTGACGCGAAGGCCGCAGGTGCCATTTCCGGCTCTGCGATAGTGAAGATCATTGAGAAGAACGTGGACAAGCCCGAGCAGATGCTGGCCGAGCTGAAGGCGTTTGTGACCGCCATGAAGGCGGCAACGCGTAAAGCCTGACCCCTCCACCGTCTGGCACCCTTGCCAGACGGTTACCTTTTCTTCCCCGTCTTCAACAAAGAATGACATCAAAATTGATCCTATCGATATTTTCGGTGTGAATGGCTTTTCAAACTGTCGTGTAAGCGTATGATCTGGACTCTTTTTTATCTTTAATCCTTCTGAGTTCAGAGGCTTATTCATGTCATGGCAATCCTTCAAACAGGCTTACCTGGTTAAGTTCTGGTCACCCGTTCCGGCCGTTATCGCGGCAGGCATTCTCTCTACTTATTATTTTGGCATTACCGGCACCTTCTGGGCCGTGACCGGCGAGTTCACCCGCTGGGGTGGTCAATTGCTGCAACTCGCTGGCGTGCATGCCGAAGAGTGGGGATACTTTAAGCTCATCCACCTCGACGGTACGCCGCTCACCCGCATCGACGGGATGATGATTATCGGCATGTTCGGCGGCTGTTTCGCGGCCGCGCTGTGGGCAAATAACGTTAAGTTGCGTATGCCCAAAAGCCGGATCCGCATTTTGCAGGCGGTTGTCGGCGGGATAATTGCCGGATTCGGCGCGCGTCTGGCGATGGGGTGTAACCTTGCCGCCTTCTTTACCGGGATCCCGCAGTTTTCGCTTCACGCCTGGTTCTTTGCCGTCGCCACGGCCATCGGCTCTTACTTTGGCGCAAAATTCACCCTGCTGCCGCTGTTTCGTATTCCAGTGAAAATGACAAAAGTCAGCGCAGCGTCTCCGTTGACCCAGAAGCCCTCTCAGGCCCGCCGCCGTTTCCGCCTCGGAATGCTGGTCTTTTTCGCCATGGTGGCATGGGCGCTCTGCACCGCCTTGAACCAGCCTAAGCTCGGTCTGGCGATGCTGTTCGGTGTGGGTTTTGGTCTGCTCATTGAACGCGCGCAGATCTGCTTTACCTCTGCGTTTCGCGATATGTGGATCACCGGGCGCACGATGATGGCGAAAGCGATTATCGCCGGGATGGCGGTCAGCGCCATCGGCATCTTCAGCTATGTTCAACTGGGCGTCGAACCAAAAATCATGTGGGCCGGTCCTAACGCGGTCATAGGCGGCCTGCTGTTCGGCTTCGGGATCGTGCTGGCTGGCGGGTGTGAAACCGGCTGGATGTATCGCGCCGTCGAAGGCCAGGTGCACTACTGGTGGGTGGGGCTGGGCAATGTGATTGGCTCGACGATCCTGGCGTACTGCTGGGATGACGTGTCTCCCGTCCTGGCCACCCGCTGGGACAAGGTCAACCTGCTGAATACCTTCGGGCCTCTCGGCGGCCTGCTCGTCACCTACGCCCTGCTGTTGGTCGCTTTTTTACTGGTCGTCGCACAGGAGAGACGTTTCTTCCGCCGTGCGGGCGTTAAAACAGAAACGCAGGAGAATGCAGCATGAAAGAGATCGTGCCTGATTATCGTCTGGATATGGTTGGCGAGCCCTGTCCATATCCGGCGGTGGCTACGCTTGAAGCGCTGCCGCAGCTTAAGAAAGGTGAAATTCTGGAGGTGGTCAGCGACTGCCCGCAGTCCATCAACAACATACCGCTGGATGCGAAAAACCACGGTTATACGGTGCTGGATATCCAGCAGGATGGCCCAACCATTCGCTATCTGATTCAAAAATGATCGCTAAGGGCCTCGTCAGGGGCCTTTATCGTATTGAATTATAAGACATCTTGATCCACGGCAAAAACGTTATTTATGACTTAAGTAAAATCTCATTTCCCTTTTGAAGGAGGTTTTCGCGGTTTGATGTATTTACGAGCTTTACTGGTCTTCGCCTTATTGATTCCCTTCCACGCGCTGTCCCTGAATTTCTCTTCTACTTTCCTGCGTCTTAATTGTCCGCAAAGAGGACTTGTCGAGGTTATTCTGCACGTTTATGACCACACTCAGGAACGGTGGCGCGGCCATTTTGAAACCGGTGCGGGGCATAAACGTGCGGGTGATACCGAAATGATCCCGTTTGCCAACGGCGATATTCTCTTCCATTCCGTATCCAGCGACGCTTTCAGCTATTTATATGATGGGGAAACGATCCTGAGGCACTGCGTAAAGCTCGATGAGCGGCCGGTTTATCCGTCGTTTTGACGTGAGCAAAGCAAACTGGCCACCCTGTGGCCAGTTTGACGGGGAATCAGAAACGATAACCCGCAGAGAACATAAACACCCACGGATCCAGGCGAGTGCTGATACTTTGCTGCTGACCGCCCGCCTTGAAGCGTACGTCCGTATCAATATCCATATACCAGACCGAGGCGTTGATCAGCCAGTCACGGTTAATCAGATAATCCAGGCCAACCTGCCCCGCCATGCCCCACGAATCTTTCAGGCTGAGATCCGTCAGACCCGCCTCTTTACCGGTATCGTTGAATTTCTCATCAAAGAAGGTGGTGTAGTTCACACCGGCGCCAATATATGGACGCACCTTGCTGCTTGAGTCGCCGAAGTACCACTGCGCCATCAGCGTTGGCGGTAAATGGTGAACCGTGGCGATATCACCGGTTGGCCCGAGGCCCACGCGATGACGGAACGGCGTTGCGGCCAGAAGCTCAACGCCCACGTTATCCGTCGCCATATAGGTGAAGGTTAAACCTAACTGGGTGTTATTACTGACGTTAAAACCGCCCATTCCCAGCACGTTATCCGAACCTTCAGTTGGGCGAGCCGTAGCCGAACCGGCACGAATAAAGAATTCGCCTGCTTCATGCGCATACGCGCCGCCAGAGAGACTGCTTAATACAAGGGCTGCCACCGCTAATTTTTTCATATCCGCTCCATCGTTGTGGTTTTAATCGCGGATGAGAATATACTCACAAAAGAGTAATAAGTGATCTGCCACAGATCACATTAAAACCAGTAACTTAACATTCATTGATCTGGATTAATTTTTTGTTACGCACTCAAAACCAATAAGTTGTTTCCATGTCAATTTTTGGCATTTCACGGTTACAAAATTTTCCCTTTTCCCCCTCTTGCTCTTCCTCTGGCGGCTGGATAATTTATCGCTCTCACAAATTGATTTGATGCGTTCTTCTTTTGCAGGTGTGCCATGAGTGATATCAACCCGTGCATGACGTGCGGAGCCTGTTGTGCGTATTTTCGAGTCTCTTTCTACTGGGCCGAAGCCAGCGATGGCGGTGGTACCGTTCCGGTTCATCTTACCGAGCCGTTAACCCCCTTTTTGCGCTGCATGAGCGGCACGAACCAAAAGCAGGCCCGCTGTGTGGCGCTCCAGGGTGAGCCTGGGGTCTCGACCCGCTGTTCCATCTATGAGGATCGCCCCAGCCCGTGCCGGGAATTTGCCATGTCGGGGGAAGATGGCCAGGTCAACGAAGCCTGTAACCGCGCCCGCGCGCGGGTTGGATTACCGCCGCTTTACAAAGATATGCTTTTCCATACAAGCCTTGATGCTGCCACAGCAGGTGCATCCGGTGTACAATTGCCGGCTAATTAACACCTGCAATACTCAAGGAGAGTGCATGTCTATCACGGCGAAGTCTGTCTACCGTGACACGGGAAACTTTTTCCGCAATCAGTTCATTACCTTTTTACTGATCGCGTTGCTTTGCGCCTTTATCACGGTGGTGCTGGGCCATGCCTTCTCACCGAGTGAAGAACAGATTGCCAGCCTGAGCCAGGGCGACCATCTTGCGGGTAGCGTGGGGTTGTTTGAGCTGGTGCAAAATATGACGCCGGAGCAGCAGCAAATCCTGCTGCGCGCCTCTGCCGCGTCCACGTTCTCAGGCCTGATTGGTAATGCAATTCTGGCGGGCGGCGTTTTGCTGATGATTCAGCTGGTATCGGCGGGTCACCGCGTCAGCGCCTTACGCGCGATTGGTGCGAGTGCACCGGTCTTACCTAAGCTGTTTATCCTGATTTTTTTAACCACGATGCTGGTGCAAATGGGGATTATGCTGGTCGTGGTGCCGGGCGTTTTACTGGCTATCGTGCTCGCATTTGCGCCGGTGATGGTTGTGCAGGATAAGATGGGAATTTTTACCGCGATGCGCAGCAGCATCAGACTGGCATGGGCTAATATGCGTCTGGTGGCCCCCGCCGTGATCGGCTGGCTGCTGGCCAAAACGCTGCTGTTATTGTTTGCGCCGAATTTTGCGGTATTAACGCCTAACGTCGGCGCCGTGGTGGCGAATACGCTGAGCAATCTCATTTCAGCGGTACTGCTCGTTTATCTGTTCCGCCTGTATATGTTAATTCGTCAGTAATCCCGAGGCGGGGGCATCGCTGTCTCCCGCCCCGCTCAGAAGATGGAATCACAGAATGAAGCAGTTTCTTGATTTTTTACCGCTCGCGGTGTTTTTCGCTGTCTATAAGTTGTACGACATTTTTGCTGCAACAAAAGCGTTAATCGTCGTGACCGCCGTTGTGCTGATCTACAGCTGGATTCGCTATCGCAAAGTCGAAAAAATGGCGCTTATCACGTTCGTTTTAGTAGCGGTGTTCGGTGGATTGACCATTGCCTTGCATGATGTTGAATTTATTAAGTGGAAGGTGACTGTTATTTATGCGTTGTTTGCAGCAGCGCTATTGTTCAGTCAATGGTTCATGAAAAAACCCCTTATCCAGAGCATGTTAGGTAAAGAACTAACGCTTCCGCAGGTGGTCTGGTCGCGTCTGAATACCGCCTGGGCAATCTTCTTTATTCTTTGCGGTCTCGCTAACATCTATATTGCCTTCTGGCTGCCGCAGGATATCTGGGTCAACTTTAAGGTTTTTGGCCTGACCGCGCTGACGCTTATCTTCACGCTGTTAAGCGGCGTATACATCTATCGCCATATGCCCCAGGACGACAACCACTGATTACTGACTGACCAGAACGTCAACGACGGGCGTTCTGGTCTATTCTCTCCGCACGCGAATCATAGTAGCATCCCGCCTGAAGTCTTCCGTTACGAGTTAAAACAATGACAACAACTAACGCCCCTCAGGGCGAACTGGTTTTACGCACACTGGCAATGCCCGCTGACACCAATGCCAATGGCGATATTTTTGGCGGCTGGCTGATGTCGCAGATGGATATGGGCGGCGCAATTCTGGCAAAAGAGATTGCCCACGGGCGCGTGGTCACCGTGAGAGTGGACGGCATGACCTTCCTGCGCCCGGTTGCGGTGGGTGATGTGGTTTGCTGCTACGCGCGCTGCGTGAAGCGCGGCAATACCTCCATTTCCATCAACATCGAAGTCTGGGTGAAGAAAGTCTCTTCTGAGCCGATTGGGCAACGCTATAAGGCCACTGAAGCGCTGTTTATTTATGTTGCCGTGGACAGCGAAGGTAAACCTCGTCAACTTCCACAGGCCTGATCGACAGGCAAAAAAAAGCCTCCTTTCGGAGGCTTTTTTTATTCCATCTGCGCCCCGCCGTTCAGGCGGAAAACAATATTGACGATCAATCCGCTGCCCGGCTTGCCTGGCTCATAGCGCCATCTGCGCATGGCAGATTTCACTTCGCGCTCAAACATATTAGAAGGTTGCGCAGACAAGATTTCCACATTATCCACGCGGCCATCCGCAGTGACGTCAAATTTCACCCGTACGCGGCCTTCAATACGCAAGGCCTGAGCTCGCGCCGGATACTGAGGCTGATTGCGGCTTACGGCGCGCGGGCCCGCTGGTGCGGTTACGGTTGGCTTTGACGTCGTTGCCGTATTGTTCATCACCGGACGTGAAGGCGCTGCATTTTCGACCGGCTGAGTCGCACGCGGTTCAACCGGACGTTCCTCGCGTTTCGGACGCTCCTCGACCTTTTTCACCGGCTTTGGCTTCGGCTTAGGTTTTGGCTTCGGTTCAGGTTTGTGGATCACCACCGGAGCTTCCTTCGGTGGCGCCGGAACGGGCTCGGGTTCTGGCTCCGGTTCAGCCACCGGCTGTGGCGGCGGAGGGGCAACCTGCGGCGGTTCAAGATCCGCTGGCGAGACCATCGTCACCGAGATCGGCTGCGCGGGCGCGGGCATTTCAATAACCTGATGAACCGAGGTATACAGCAGACCCGCCACAACGGCACCGTGAATCACGACAGAAAGCAGCGTCGGCCAGGGAAAGCGGCGAGGTAAATCAAGGGTCATCGAAGTCATAGTCATCAACGTTAAAAAACCGAACCCTGATTTTAAATGCAAATAGCAATCATATTCAATAAGACACTTTGCTCTGGCGCAATTTTAGCGCCCGAGAGGCCAAAAAAGGCGCATACAGATCAGGGTATTAACATTGTTTTTATTTTACATTGCAGTCGTTTGCCCTTTCACATAACGTAACTGACACTTTTACCGGTTAAGGAGCTTCGCCGTGTTTTACGTGATTTACTCTGAAGATGTTGCTGATTCGCTCGAAAAACGCCAGTCTGTGCGCCCTGCGCATCTGGCACGTTTGCAGTTGCTTCAGGATGAAGGCCGATTACTGACCGCTGGCCCCATGCCCGCAGTAGACAGCAACGATCCGGGTGCTGCCGGTTTCTCCGGCTCCACGGTCATTGCTGAGTTTGAATCCCAGGAAGCCGCTCAGGCCTGGGCTGATGCAGACCCGTACGTTGCAGCGGGCGTGTATGCAAAAGTGACGGTGAGACCGTATAAAAAAGTGTTCTGATACCAAAGCGGCTCCGAAAGGAGCCTTTTTTAGGGTGGCGATTACGCGCCTCTGTGCCGGGTAAACTGCTGCTCTGTAATAAGGCTTCCCCACTGATCGCCTTCCCACTCTTTTACCAGCGTAAACCCATACGACTCGTACAGACGCCTGGCGGCGGTCAGCTTATTGAACGTCCAGAGGTGCACGGCAGAAAAACCGGCACTGTCGCAGAACCGCATGGCTTCATTCAGCAGTTTTTTTCCCACGCCGTGCCCCCGGCAGCCATCATCAAGAATAAACCAGCGAAGATGGGCTTCACCCGGCGCCAGATCCTCGCCATCGATCGCCACCGAGCCGACAATTTTGTCGTTGAGCACTGCCAGCCAAATCTGGTTACAGGGCTTCTCCAGTCTTTCACTAAACTCAGCCAGCCCCGAAGCCACTTTGGCCTCGAAGAAGCGACCAAAATTATGCTCCCGCGAATAATAACTGCCATGCATCTCCGCGATACGGCCAATCATGCCCGGGATATACCCCTGCACTATCTTCAGCTCATCGGGCTGCATATCATTGCCCGCCTCCCGACACGCCAGCAGCGCGTTGGCATAAAGGGAGAGCCCCTCAGAAATGGTCTGCTGCTGGGCAGGAGCAAGACGTTTTATTGCTGTGACCACGCGCTCATTGCTGAAGGTATTAATTTTACTGACCGTCTCGTGACCCTTCGCGGTCAGCCTGAGGCTCTTTGCTCTCGCATCCTCGGTAGAAATGACCTCCTCGAGTTCGCCTGCGGCAATCAGGCGAGCCAGCATCCGGCTGACGCTGGACTTTTCCAGGCCCAGCAGCTGTACCAGCTGACTCGCCGTCATCTCTTTTCGTAGGGCAATTTCGACCAGAGTATGGACGGCCGAAGGCGAGTAATTCGTTGAGGCCAGGGTAGAACCCATAAAACCTAACTCTCGCACCATCAGGCGCGAGGAACGTCGAATAACACTGACTACCGGGGTTTCGCTGTGCATGTTATGTCCTCACCATTTAGTTGTACTATACAACTAAATGGTGAGGGATTGTCAAACAGAATGAAAAAGGCTCCCGCAGGAGCCTTTCATCAATCAGTGCAGCGACGCTAACCTCGCCGCAAACCCGACAAACAGCAGCCCTATCAGCCCGTTCCCCAGCTTTGCAAGTTTCTTTTTCGTTTTGAGATAGCGCGTGACAAATGCACCGGAGAAGATCAGGAAGCTCATGTACATGAAGCTTATCAACTCAAGCGTCGTCGCGAGGATAAGGAAAGAGGTACCGGTGTTCTGCGCATTCACGTCAATGAACTGAACAAAGAACGAGACGTAGAACAGAATCGCTTTTGGATTCGTCAGGCTCAGCACCAGCGAACGTTTCATGATCGTGCTGGCAGGCTCGGTGCCGCTTTCCTGAGCGTGATTCTGGCGGGTAATGACCGACCAGAGCATTTTGCCGCCCAGCCACAGCAGGTAGAAGGCGCCGAGATAACGCACGATATTAAACAGTACCGGTGTGGTCTGGATTAATGCCGCGACGCCCGCCCAAGCAAGAAACATCAGCACCGCATCGCCGATAAATACACCCGTGGCGGCCAGGTACCCTTTTTTAACGCCGTGTCCAATTCCAGTTTTAAGCACAAACAGGGTATTTGGCCCCGGTACCAGCACGATAAAAAACGCGCCAACAACATACGTCCAGAAATTCAGTACGCCAAACTCCGCAAACACTTCTTCTCCCTCCTTTTGCTCAACACAACAGGAATAGCGCTGCAACCACGCTACTCCCAAAAATCAGACCTTATAAAATCAGCGGGCACCATTACGGTGCCCTCATGGTACTCAGATATCTTGGACGGCGAACAGCAACGCGTTGCGGTGCCGGGTCATTCCACATTTTCTGATGGCGTGAATACGCATATTGCGGCGGGATTGTGCTTCCAGCCAACGAGCCTTGCGACGACTCACCTGTCGCAACATGCGCCAGCGCCCTACTTCTGTTCTACTGCGCTTCATGTCTACAACTCTTTCTCAAACAGAGACGCCATTATAAACCCAACCCGGCTGCAAACCAGCGCTTTTACCTGGCGTTTTTATTTGCCAGATGAATCCTGATGCGTACACTCATAACAATACGCTTTCAAAAGGATTTTTTTAACTATGACAACCTTCTACACCGTGGTGAGTTGGCTGGTCATTTTGGGATACTGGCTGTTAATCGCGGGTGTGACGTTACGCATCCTGATGAAGCGCAGAGCCGTACCCTCTGCCATGGCCTGGCTTCTGATCATCTACATCCTGCCGCTGGTGGGAATTATCGCCTATCTCTCTTTCGGTGAGCTTCATCTCGGTAAACGCCGCGCCGAGCGGGCCCGCGCCATGTGGCCCTCCACCGCGAAGTGGCTGAACGACCTTAAAGCCTGCAAGCATATCTTTGCCGAGGAGAACAGCAGCGTCGCCTCGTCACTGTTTAAGCTGTGCGAGCGCCGTCAGGGGATTGGCGGCGTTAAGGGTAATCAGCTCCAGCTGCTGACCTCGTCCGACGACGTTATGCAGGCGTTAATCCGCGATATCCAGCTGGCGCGTCATAATATCGAGATGGTTTTCTATATCTGGCAGCCCGGCGGGATGGCTGACCAGGTCGCGGAATCCCTGATGGCCGCGGCGCGACGCGGCATTCACTGCCGTCTGATGCTTGACTCTGCGGGCAGCGTGGCATTTTTCCGCAGTCCCTGGGCAGGGATGATGCGCAATGCCGGTATCGAAGTGGTCGAGGCGCTGAAGGTTAACCTCCTGCGCGTGTTTCTGCGCCGGATGGACCTTCGTCAGCACCGTAAAATGATCATGATCGATAACTATATTGCCTACACCGGCAGCATGAACATGGTTGACCCGCGCTTCTTTAAACAGGACTCGGGCGTGGGCCAGTGGGTGGATTTGATGGCGCGCATGGAGGGGCCGATTGCCACCTCGATGGGCATCGTCTACTCCTGCGACTGGGAGATAGAGACCGGCAAACGCATCCTCCCGCCACCACCGGACGGCAATATTATGCCGTTTGAAGAGGCCAGCGGTCACACTATTCATACCATTGCTTCCGGGCCGGGCTTCCCGGAGGATTTGATTCATCAGGCGCTGCTGACGGCGACCTACTCGGCGCGTGAATATCTGATCATGACGACGCCCTACTTTGTTCCCAGCGATGACCTCCTGCACGCGATCTGTACCGCGGCGCAGCGCGGCGTCGATGTGAGCATTATTTTGCCGCGCAAAAATGACTCCCTTCTGGTGGGCTGGGCCAGCCGGGCATTCTTTAGCGAACTGCTGGCTGCAGGGGTGAAGATCTACCAGTTCGAAGGTGGATTGCTCCACACCAAAAGCGTGCTTGTCGACGGCGAGTTAAGCCTGGTGGGAACGGTGAACCTGGATATGCGCAGCCTGTGGCTCAACTTTGAAATCACGCTGGTTATTGATGATGCCGGCTTTGGCGGCGATCTCGCGGCGGTGCAGGATGATTATATCTCCCGCTCGCGGCTGCTGGATGCCAGACTGTGGGTAAAACGTCCGCTGTGGCAGAGAATTGCCGAACGACTGTTTTACTTCTTTAGTCCGTTGCTGTAAAACGTGCCCAACGATGTTAAACAGGTAGTCATCATGGAAATGGATCTGAACAATCGCCTGACCGAAGACGAAACGCTCGAGCAGGCCTATGACATTTTTCTCGAACTGGCGGTTGATAACCTCGATCCCGCAGACGTGATCCTCTTTAATCTGCAGTTCGAAGAGCGCGGCGGTGCCGAACTGTTCGACCCTTCAGAAGACTGGGCTGAGCATGTGGATTTCGACCTGAACCCTGACTTCTTCGCCGAAGTGGTGATCGGGCTGGCCGATGAAGACGGTGGCGAAATTAATGATATCTTCGCTCGCGTCCTGCTCTGCCGTGAGAAAGACCACAAGCTGTGCCATATTCTCTGGCGCGAATAATAAAAAAGGCTGCGATTGCAGCCTTTTTTATTTACTCCGGCAACGGATTTCCGCAGCGGTGACAAAAACGCGCGTTGAGTTCATGTTCCCCCTGATGACATCGCGGACATTTGCGCTGCTGCTTGCGGCTCTGAAATGCGCTGCTCATGTGCGTGGTAATCAGCCCGGTCGGAATGGCAATGACCGAATAGCCAATCAAAATCAGCACTGAGGCCACAATTCGCCCCAGCGGCGTATGGGGCGTGATATCCCCGTACCCCACGGTCGTTACGGTCACGATCGCCCAGTAGACGGACGCATTGAGCGTCGTAAAGCCATATTTCGGCCCCTCAATCAGATACATCAGTGCGCCAAAAACAATCATGACAATGGCAATAAACGAATAGAACAGAATAAGCTGATGACGGGCGCTGACGATTGCGCTCCAGAATATGCGCAGTGAGGGCATAAAGCGCAGTAATTTCAGAATACGTAATACGCGAATAACGCGCATCGCTCGCCAGGCAAAGACATAGCTCAGGCTGATTTCCGGCCACAGCCACATGACGTAGAGCGGCAGAATGGTGGCTAAATCGATAAATCCCCAGAAGCTGAAAACATATCGGGCCGGGTTAGGCCAGGCAATCACTCGGAGGAGATATTCAGCGGTAAACACCAGGGTAATCGCCAGCTCAAGCCAGACAAAGACATGCCATTCGTCAAACGTCAGGTGGTATTGCGTCCCGGCACCCGATTCAATAAAGATGATAACCACGCTGAGGAGCGCAAATAAACCACAAAGACCCTCGAAGCGCCGTCCGGATACCGTTTCGGGATCGAATAAAACATGATAAAGCCGCCGACGGGCTGACGTGAATAAACGCGACACAGTGACCTCGCAAAAAATAAGGGCTGACATCATGTCAGCCCTTGCGATTATAACGGGTCTACTTTCAGGCAGGAAACCGCATGTCGGAAACTGCCTTCCAGAACCGGCCGCGTTTTCGCACATTCCGGCCCGGCCATTGGGCAGCGCGTGCGGAAGACGCAGCCCGACGGCGGGTTAATCGGTGAAGGCAATTCCCCTTCCAGAAGCTGGATGGTCTTATTCTTTTCCAGATCGGGATCGGGGATCGGCACCGCCGACATCAGCGCTTTGGTGTAAGGGTGCAGCGGATTGTGGTACACCTCGTCATAGGTGCCCAGCTCCACGGCGTGCCCCAGATACATCACCAGCACGCGGTCAGAGATGTGTTTCACCACGGCCAGGTCATGCGCGATGAAGATCAGCGACAGCCCCATTTCGCGCTGCAGCTTCTGCAGCAGGTTAACCACCTGCGCCTGAATGGAGACGTCGAGCGCGGAAACCGGCTCATCACAGATAATCAGCTTCGGTTCGAGGATCAGGGCGCGCGCAATACCAATACGCTGACACTGACCGCCAGAGAACTCGTGAGGATAGCGGTTGATGAGGTTAGGCAACAGCCCGACTTTCAGCATCATCGCCTTAACGCGATCGCGCACTTCCTGGCGGGACATCTTCGGATGATAGGTCCGCAGCGGCTCGGCAATAATCTCACCGATGGTCATACGCGGGTTTAATGACGCCAGCGGATCCTGGAAAATCATCTGGATATCGCTGCGCACGTCGCGCCACTCGTCGGGCTTCATGCCCAGCAGATCTTTACCCAGCCAGGCCACTTTGCCGTCGGTGGCTTTTACCAGACCGATAATGGCGCGCGCAAAGGTCGATTTACCGCAGCCGGACTCGCCCACCACGCCCAGGGTTTCCCCTTCGTACAGACGCAGCGTGACGCCGTCCACCGCTTTCAGGGTCTTCGACGGCTGCCAGAACCACTGTTTGCCGTCCTTGATGTCGAAATGCACTTTAAGGTCAGCAATTTCGAGCAGGACATTGCGTTTTTCATCTAATGCGTTCATACCAGCTCCTCCTGCGGCTTAAAGCAGGCGCGCAGACGGCCTGGTGCAAACTCTTCCAGCGGCGGTGCGCTGTTGCAGATTTCCATCGCGTGCGGACAGCGCGGCTGGAACGGACAGCCTTTCGGCAGGCGCAGCAGGTTTGGCGGGTTGCCCGGAATAGTAAGCAGAGATTCTCCTTCCGCATCGAGACGCGGCACCGCGTTCAGCAGACCAATCGAGTAAGGATGGGCTGGCTGATAGAACACCTCACGCGCTTTGCCGTATTCCATGGTACGACCGGCATACATCACCAGCACTTTGTCACAGATGCCCGCCACCACGCCCAGGTCGTGGGTGATCATGATAATCGCCGTGTTGAACTCACGCTTCAGCTCGTTCAGCAGGGTCATGATTTGCGCCTGAACGGTAACGTCCAGCGCGGTGGTCGGTTCGTCGGCAATCAGCAGTTTTGGCCGACACAGCAGCGCCATCGCAATCATCACGCGCTGACGCATACCGCCGGAGAACTCGTGCGGGAACATACGCATGCGCTTGCGCGCTTCCGGCATTTTCACCGCATCGAGCATTTTGACCGACTCTTCAAAGGCTTCGGCTTTGCCCAGACCTTTGTGCAGCATCAGGACTTCCATCAGCTGCTCACCGACGCGCATGTACGGGTTCAGCGAGGTCATCGGATCCTGGAAAATCATCGAGATCTGCTCGGCGCGCAGCTTGTTCAGCTCTTGCTCCGGCAGGTTGAGGATTTCACGACCGTTGAATTTCGCGGAACCGCCAATCACACCGTTAGCGGCCAGCAGGCCCATTAACGCAAAGGCGGTCTGGGATTTACCGGAACCAGATTCCCCCACGATACCGAGCGTTTCACCCGCGCGCAGGTTGAAGTTGAGATCGTTCACGGCGGTCACATCCCCGTCCGGGGTCTTAAAGGTGACGCGAAGATCTTTGACGTCCAGCAGAAGGTCGCTCCGCTGCTGCGCCTGTGGCGCGGTTGCCGTTTCAATCATTGTCATGACGGCGCTCCTTAACGGTCTTTCGGGTCGAGGGCATCACGCAGGCCATCGCCGATAAAGTTAAAACAAAACAGGGTAACGACCAGGAAACCCGCCGGGTATAACAGCAGCCACGGTGATACTTCCATTGAGTTTGCACCGTCACTCAGCAGCGCGCCCCAACTGCTCAGCGGCTCCTGCGTACCCAGACCGAGGAAGCTCAGGAAGGATTCAAACAGGATCATGCTTGGTACCAGCAGTGAGGCATAGACCACCACCACGCCAAGCACGTTAGGAACGATATGGCGAACCACGATATTCCCGGTAGAGACACCGCCGACCTGCGCGGCTTCGATAAACTCTTTGCGTTTGAGGCTCAGCGTCTGGCCGCGAACAATACGCGCCATATCCAGCCATGACACCATCCCGATGGCCACGAAGATCAACAGGATATTCTGACCAAAGAAGGTCACCAGCAGGATGACGAAGAACATAAACGGGAAGGAGTTCAGGATTTCCAGCAGACGCATCATCACCGAGTCCACTTTGCCGCCAAGGTAGCCGGACAGTGAGCCATAGAGCGTCCCGACGATCACCGCCACCAGCGCGGCAGCAATCCCGACCATCAGCGAGATACGCCCACCGATAGCGACACGCACCAGCAGGTCACGTCCGGATGAGTCCGTGCCAAAATAGTGGCCAGACTCCATATCCGGCGCGCTGGACATCATGCCCCAGTCGGTGTCGAAATAGGTAAATTGCGACAGCATCGGGGCAAGGGTCACAAACAGCGCGATGATCACCAGAACCACCAGACTCGCCACCGCCGCACGGTTGTGCATAAAGCGACGACGCGCGTCCTGCCAGAGGCTACGACCTTCCACTTCCAGTTTTTCACTGAAGTTTTCCAGCGCCTCGCTGTTTTTCTTACTCAACATCATGGCGTGCTCCAGTTAGTAACGGATTTTCGGGTCGATGACGGCATACAGCACATCGACGATAGCGTTAAAGAGAATGGTCAGCGCACCGACGAGAATGGTCAGGCTCAGTACCAGCGAATAGTCGCGGTTAAGCGCGCCGTTCACAAACAGCTGGCCAATGCCCGGCAGGCCGTAAATGGTTTCGATAACCATCGAGCCGGTGATGATCCCGACGAATGCTGGTCCCATGTAGGAGAGCACGGGCAACAGCGCCGGTTTGAGCGCGTGGCGGAAGATAATCCGACGCATCGGCAGCCCTTTCGCGCGCGCGGTACGAATGAAGTTCGAGTGCAGCACTTCGATCATTGAACCACGGGTGATACGCGCGATACTGGCGATGTACGCCAGGGATAATGCCACCATTGGCAAAATCATGAACTTTAATGCCCCGCCGTTCCAGCCGCCGCCAGGCAGCCACTTCAGCGTAATGGCAAATATCATCACCAGTAATGGCGCGACAACGAAGCTGGGTATGACTACCCCGGTCATTGCCACCCCCATTACGGCATAATCCCATTTGGTATTTTGTCTGAGCGCGGCGATGACGCCTGCGGTGACCCCGAAAACGATCGCCAGAATGAATGCCGCAGCACCCAATTTCGCCGAAACCGGGAAGCTGGACGCCACCAGGTCGTTAACGGAATAGTCTTTATATTTAAATGACGGTCCAAAATCACCGTGGGCCAGCTGCTTCAGGTAATTGAAGTACTGGGTAGAGATAGGATCGTTTAAGTGGTATTTCGCTTCGATATTCGCCATCACTTCTGGCGGCAGCGTACGCTCACCGGTAAATGGACTTCCCGGCGCAAGGCGCATCATGAAGAAGGAAATCGTGATGAGAATAAATAGCGTTGGAATCGCTTCAAGACAGCGACGTAGGATAAATTTCAACATTGCCCGTACCTTCTGGCGTGTGCCTATATAATGTGACGTTGGTTAGACACCGTGGGGCGAGCACGCCCGCCCCACTCATTGCCATTAATGCTTGATAATATACAAGTTTTTAACGTAGATATTATCCATCGGGTCTTTACCGGTGTACCCACCTACCCACGGTTTTACCAGACGGGCGTTAACGTAGTAGTAAACCGGAACGATCGCGGAATCTTTATCCAGCTGCTGCTCAGCTTTCGAGTACAGTTCAGTACGCTGTGCTTCGTCAGTGGTTTTCAGCGTGTCAGCAATCAGCTTGTCAAACGCCGGGCTCTTATAGTGCGCGGTGTTGTTTGAGCTGTCGCTCAGCATGGTGTTCAGGAAGGAGGTCGGTTCGTTATAGTCCGCACACCAGCCGGCACGCGCCACGTCAAAGGTGCCCTGATGACGGCTGTCGAGGAAGGTCTTCCACTCTTGGTTCTCCAGCTTCACGTTCGCGCCCAGGTTCTTTTTCCAGATCGAGGCGACGGCGATAGCCAGTTTTTTGTGCAGATCCGACGTGTTGTACAACAGGCTGAAGGTCAGCGGCTTATCGGCGGTATAGCCCGCTTCGGCCAGCAGTTTCTTCGCTTCTGCGTTACGCTGTTCCTGCGTCTGTTTGAACCAGTCTGGCTCGGTCAGTTTTGCGCCATCGGTGTAAGGAGGGGTATAGCTGTATGCCGGCAGATCGCCCTGGTTTTTCACTTTGTTCACGATGATATCGCGATCCAGTGCCAGCTTCAGCGCAGTACGAACACGTACGTCGGTGAACGGTGCTTTCTGGTTGTTGATTTCATAGTAGTAGGTGCACAGGTACGGGTCGACGTGAACTTCTTTCGGGATCTCTTTCTTCAGCTTCTGGAACAGTTCAATCGGCATGTTGTTATAGGTCATGTCGATTTCGCCGCTGCGGTAGCGGTTGACGTCAGTCACTTCGGAAGAAATTGGCAGGTAGGTCACCTGATTAATCACGGTTTTAGCGTTGTCCCAGTATTGCGGGTTACGCTCAAGCACCATACGCTCGTTGACCACCCAGTCTTTCAGCTTATAGGCGCCGTTGGTCACGATATTGGCAGGCTGGGTCCATTTTTCACCAAATTTTTCCACCGCGGATTTTGGTACCGGGGAGACGGACGGGTGCACCAGCAGCTTATAGAAGTACGGAACAGGTTCGCTCAACGTGACTTCGAAGGTATTGGCATCGATCGCTTTAACGCCCAGATCGGTGATCGGTTTTTTGCCCGCGATGATGTCATCAATATTGGCAATATGGCCATATTGCAGGTAGCTCGCATACGGAGAGGCGGTCGTTGGATTCGCCAGACGCTGCCAGCTATAAACGAAATCTTCAGCCGTGACCGGCGTACCGTCGGACCATTTCGCATCTTTACGCAGATGGAAGGTCCAGACTTTGAAATCTTTGTTTTCCCATTTTTCTGCCACGCCCGGTGCCGGGTGGCCGTCTACGTCAGTGACCAGCAGGCCTTCGAACAGGTCGCGGTTAACGTTAGACTCAGGAACACCTTCAATTTTGTGCGGGTCAAGAGACTGAACTTCCGCACCGTTGTTACGCACCAGCGTCTGCTTCTCCGCCAGCTGAACACCTGCAGGAACGTCCGCAGCCATTGCAGCGTTTCCCGCGATTAGCGCAGTTAAAATCCCCGCCGCTACCAGATTTTTTTTTGTGATGATGGACATTGTGTTGATACTCCACTCATTATAATGACTGGCCTTCGCCAGCTGTGTAATCCCCTGTTGGGGCCTGTACAGCGCAGGAGTTTTTTTTGCTGCTGTCAGGTTCTTCTTTTACTGCTTGCTATCACCGACTTTTTTATTACTGACCGCTCGTATGGCAGTCTTGCGTCGATTCTTTACAGGCCTCCCCTGTTTGAGACCTGTTCTGGATATCCGAGATGAGAACTATATGAAAATAATTCTCATCTGATTGTTTTATGCTGCAAAATATTAGGCCGGAAAGTATCAAATGGCGTAATCGTGCGCCAATACATTTTGCAAATTTGTTAAGCAATTCTCTTTTACGGTGAGTACCGTATCGTTGAGGGCAGCCCTGCCGGACATCGAACATCACTATAAAGACATGATATTCAATAGGATAGAGAAAATTTTCTCTACAAGCGCGTCGCTGCGCTATCATCGTGTGATTTTGTACAAAAATTTAACAACTGGTTATTATTTAGCACATTCATCTAGGGGAATGTTGAAATTACTAATATCATTTCGGTTATCTCTCAGCAAGCCCCAGAGTATCATGTGAGTAAAATAACAGAGCGATCGAAGATTTTCTGCGCAGGCGGGGTAAGGCGGAATTAATAACCTATTGAAATACAAGAAATGAACATTATTAGTAGAATTTATTATGATATGTGAGCATTTCAACTTTAGTTATATGATTTGCTGATAATCACGTATAAAAAACGGAGCCGTCGCTCCGTTCTTTCATATGAAGGATTAATGCAATAATCCGGGGAAAATGCTTTTAATACCCGTGACGATGAATTCGATCCCTAACGCCATCAGCAACAGGCCCATGATACGCGTAATGACGTTGATGCCCGTTTGACCCAGCAAGCGCACCAGCCAGGGTGCCATGCGGAACACCCCCCAACAGCAGAGCGCAAAAATGGCAATAGCCACTGAAAAGCCAATCAGGTGCATCAGGCTATGATAACGCGTGCCCCAGACGATGGTTGAACTGATGGCACCCGGACCGGCCATGAGCGGTAAGGCCAGCGGCACCACGCCAATGCTTTCACGGATGGCGGTTTCTGACTTCTCTTGTTTATTCTGCTTATCCTCGCCAAGCTTACCGCTGATCATGGACATGGCGATGGTCACGACCAGGATCCCACCTGCAATGCGGAAAGAATCTATCGAAATCCCGAAAAGCTGGAGAATCGTGTCACCCAGAAAAAGAGAGGTGAGCAATATGATCGCCACCGACAGGTTAGCGGTGAGGTTGGTCTTATTCCTGGCCGCCGCTGTCTGGTAACTCGTCATACTAATGAAGACAGGAATGATCCCCACCGGGTTGACCAGGGCAAACAAACCAATAAAAAATTTAAAATACGTTGGAAAATCAAAGAGCGTTTGGATCACGTTTTGCTCCGCTTATACATATGCCCTGGACTGACAATTTGTCATGAGAAATCGCGCTGAAGATACCCTTTTTATCAGCATACTTCACTTGAAATCTGTACCAAAACGTTATCATTTCAGGATGTTAAACATTTGTATAATCAATGATAGTGCCGCTTCCAATACTTACGTAATTATTTAACACTGGAAAAATCAGCACGAAATAACCCTGCTGAAAGGTATCAGCTTAGGGGAAAATTGATGCAGATCATGATTTCCGTACTCAGAAGTGAGTAATCTTGGTTACACCCCCAGGGAGGCCACCTGCCAAAAAGGGATGATGCTAAGGTAAGGCTCTTTTAGTAAATTAGTGTGCTGGTGTAGAAAGTAACTCTTTGTTTTATTTTGTGTTACGCAAGTGCTATCGGCTCTGTCTATACTGTGTGACGTATCGAGCGCTGGTTTACTAAAAGAGTTTAAACATTATCAGGAGAGCATTATGGCTGTTACTAATATCGCTGAACTGAACGCCCTCGTCGAGCGCGTGAAAAAAGCCCAGCGTGAATATGCCAATTTCACCCAAGAACAGGTTGATAAAATCTTCCGCGCGGCCGCACTGGCTGCTGCAGATGCTCGAATCCCTCTCGCTAAAATGGCCGTTGCCGAATCCGGCATGGGTATCGTTGAAGATAAAGTGATCAAAAACCACTTTGCTTCAGAGTATATCTACAACGCCTATAAAGATGAGAAAACCTGTGGCGTGCTGTCTGAAGACGACACCTTCGGTACTATCACCATCGCTGAACCTATCGGCATTATCTGCGGTATCGTTCCGACCACTAACCCAACGTCTACCGCTATCTTCAAATCACTGATTAGCCTGAAGACCCGTAACGCAATCATCTTCTCTCCACACCCACGTGCGAAAGACGCGACCAACAAAGCTGCAGATATCGTCCTGCAGGCTGCTATCGCTGCGGGTGCACCAAAAGACCTGATTGGCTGGATCGACCAACCTTCTGTTGAGCTGTCCAACGCGCTGATGCATCACCCGGACATTAACCTGATTCTGGCGACCGGTGGTCCTGGCATGGTTAAAGCTGCATACAGCTCCGGTAAACCGGCTATCGGTGTGGGCGCGGGTAACACCCCTGTTGTTATCGACGAAACTGCTGACATCAAACGTGCTGTCGCGTCTGTACTGATGTCTAAAACCTTCGATAACGGTGTAATCTGTGCATCTGAACAGTCTGTTGTGGTTGTGGATTCCGTATATGACGCGGTTCGCGAACGTTTCGCCAGCCACGGCGGCTACCTGCTGCAGGGCAAAGAGCTGAAAGCGGTTCAGGACATTATCCTGAAAAATGGCGCGCTGAACGCCGCTATCGTGGGTCAGCCAGCCTACAAAATTGCTGAACTCGCAGGCTTTACCGTTCCGGCAACCACCAAAATCCTGATCGGTGAAGTGAAAGTTGTTGACGAAAGCGAGCCGTTCGCACACGAAAAACTGTCTCCTACGCTTGCCATGTACCGTGCGAAAGATTTCGAAGAGGCGGTAGAGAAAGCGGAGAAGCTGGTTGCCATGGGCGGTATCGGTCACACCTCTTGTCTGTACACTGACCAGGATAACCAGCCAGAGCGTGTTGCTCACTTCGGTCAGATGATGAAAACCGCACGTATCCTGATCAACACCCCTGCTTCTCAGGGTGGTATCGGTGACCTGTACAACTTTAAACTCGCACCTTCCCTGACTCTGGGTTGTGGTTCCTGGGGTGGTAACTCCATCTCTGAAAACGTTGGTCCAAAACACCTGATCAACAAGAAAACCGTTGCTAAGCGAGCTGAAAACATGTTGTGGCACAAACTTCCGAAATCTATCTACTTCCGCCGTGGCTCTCTGCCAATCGCGCTGGATGAAGTGATTACTGATGGCCACAAACGTGCGCTCATCGTGACTGACCGTTTCCTGTTCAACAACGGCTACGCTGACCAGATCACCTCTGTGCTGAAAGCGGCTGGCGTCGAAACTGAAGTGTTCTTCGAAGTTGAAGCTGACCCAACCCTGAGCGTGGTACGTAAAGGTGCTGAACTGGCTAACTCCTTCAAACCTGATGTGATTATCGCACTGGGTGGTGGTTCCCCAATGGACGCCGCGAAAATCATGTGGGTGATGTACGAGCATCCAGAAACTCACTTCGAAGAACTGGCGCTGCGCTTTATGGATATCCGTAAACGTATCTACAAGTTCCCGAAAATGGGCGTAAAAGCGAAAATGATCGCGGTCACCACCACTTCCGGTACCGGTTCAGAAGTCACGCCATTCGCGGTAGTAACAGACGATGCAACCGGCCAGAAATACCCACTGGCTGACTACGCACTGACGCCAGACATGGCTATCGTTGATGCGAACCTGGTTATGGAGATGCCGAAGTCACTGTGTGCATTCGGTGGTCTGGATGCGGTAACTCACGCCCTGGAAGCTTACGTTTCTGTACTGGCATCTGAGTTCTCTGACGGTCAGGCTCTGCAGGCTCTGAAACTGCTGAAAGAAAACCTGCCAGCGTCCTACAACGAAGGGTCTAAAAACCCTGTAGCACGTGAACGTGTCCACAGTGCCGCAACCATCGCCGGTATCGCGTTTGCCAACGCCTTCCTGGGTGTTTGCCACTCAATGGCGCACAAACTGGGCTCACAGTTCCACATTCCTCACGGTCTGGCGAACGCCCTGTTGATCAGCAACGTTATCCGTTATAACGCTAACGACAACCCAACCAAGCAGACTGCTTTCAGCCAGTACGACCGCCCACAAGCACGTCGTCGCTATGCTGAAATCGCTGACCACCTTGGTCTGAGCGCACCGGGCGACCGTACTGCTGCCAAGATTGAGAAACTGCTGGCATGGCTGGAAAGCCTGAAAGCTGAACTGGGTATTCCTAAGTCAATCCGTGAAGCGGGCGTACAGGAAGCTGACTTCCTTGCTCACGTAGATAAGCTGTCTGAAGATGCATTCGATGACCAGTGTACTGGTGCTAACCCGCGCTACCCACTGATCTCCGAGCTGAAACAGATTCTGCTGGATACCTACTACGGTCGTGAGTTCAAAGAAGGTGACGTTGCCGCTGTGAAAACAGAAGCCTCTGTCATCAAAGCTGACAAGAAAGCGAAGAAAAGCGCTTAATTGACATCAGCAGATGAAAAACCCGCCTTTATGGCGGGTTTTTTTATGTGTGAATAATAAGCCAGACGTTATTTTCTGTTGTCGTGCTGAATCGCCGTCAGCGAGCCCACAGACAGCGCTTCTTTATAATGCTTACGGCAGACCGAAACATAGCGTTCATTACCGCCTATCACCACCTGCTCACCATCTGCATAAGGTTTTCCGGCCTGGTCAAGACGAAGTACCATACTGGCTTTACGACCGCAGAAGCAGATCGTTTTCAGTTCGACAAGTTTATCCGACCAGGCGAGCAAATACTGGCTCCCTTCAAAAAGCTCGCCGCGGAAATCCGTGCGCAGGCCATAACACAGCACGGGGATATCAAGCTCATCGACTACCTCTGACAGGGCATGGACCTGTTCACGCGTCAGAAACTGGCTCTCATCGACCAGGACACAATGAATGGGCTGCGCAGCATGTTCTGTACGAATGTCTTCAAACAGATCGGTTTTCGGGTTAAACAGCCTTGCAGGCGACGAGAGCCCTATTCTGGAGCTCACCTTCCCCGCGCCAAAGCGATCGTCAATTTCCGCCGTATAAACAACGGTACGCATCCCTCGCTCCTGGTAATTGTACGAGGATTGCAGCAGCGCGGTGGATTTCCCGGCATTCATTGCCGAATAGTAGAAATAAAGTTGTGCCATTGGCCGTAAAACCCTAATCAATGTGTAATATTCCCGATGAGTCATTGTACCATATTTTGTCTGGTCATCAGCGATGCAGCGCACAGAGGATGCAGTTCAGTACGGCGTTCAGTACCGTCTGTTTAACAAAATAACCCGTTAAAACATGAAGTAAACGCATTCAGCCAGGCGACGAGGTTATAAGTTCAACCAAACATAACACTTCTTTTTATAGTGGGATCCGTGTTCTTTAAGATTCACTATTTATTAACTATTTCAGGCTTAACACCAGGGGTGAGAACTAATACAAAAGGCTGATATTTCTCCGCCGCAACTATAATTCCTGCGGGAAATGTCACAAAAAAAAGATGCAGGCGGCCTGTTTTAGCATGCCCAGATGATAACAACCGAGACTGCTGGGTGGCGGAATTTAAGTTAGCGTAATTAATAATAGCGGCAATATTTAGTATTTTTTGAATTCCTTACATTCCTGGCTATTGCACAACTGAATTTATGGCTCTATTATTAGGTCAACAAACCACCCCCCATTATAAGTTTGAGATTACTACAATGAGCGAAGCACTTAAAATTCTGAACAACATCCGTACTCTTCGTGCGCAGGCAAGAGAATGCACCCTCGAAACGCTTGAAGAAATGCTGGAAAAATTAGAAGTTGTAGTTAATGAACGTCGCGAAGAAGAAAGCGCTGCTGCGGCTGAAATCGAAGAACGTACTCGTAAACTGCAGCAATATCGTGAAATGCTGATTGCTGATGGTATCGATCCAAATGAATTGCTGAACAGCATGGCTGCCGCTAAAACCGGTACTAAAGCAAAGCGTGCTGCCCGTCCTGCTAAATATAGCTACGTTGATGAGAACGGCGAAACTAAAACCTGGACTGGCCAGGGTCGTACTCCTGCTGTTATCAAGAAAGCGATGGATGAGCAAGGTAAACAGCTGGACGACTTCCTGATCAAGGATTAATCGAGCCTTATTCAGAAAAATCCCGCTTATTGCGGGATTTTTTTTAACCTAAATTTGTCGCAAACATCCTCTTACACTCTGTCATAAAGCATTATTTAGCAATTTCATCGACTGTACTTTAAGACAGGTTTTCGGGAGTGTTACGGGCATAAAAAAACCGGTGGGCAACGCCTCACCGGTTTGAACATTTGCAGCGGTGGCTTATTTCTTAATACCTACGCTCTCTTTGAGCCAGGTTTTAAATTCTTCGCCGAGGGTATTGTGGCGGATACCATATTCAACAAACGCCTGCATATAACCGAGCTTATTACCGCAGTCATGGCTCTTACCTTTCATATGGTAGGCCTCAACGGTCTCTTTCTCGATCAGCATATCGATGGCATCCGTCAGCTGGATCTCATCACCCGCTCCTGGAGGCGTTTTAGCCAGCAGAGGCCAGATTTCAGCACTCAGGACATAGCGACCTACAACAGCAAGGTTTGAAGGCGCTACGTCGGCTTTAGGCTTCTCTACGACGCCAACCATTGGCACACTCTCACCCGGCTCAAGGTTAACGCCTTTGCAGTCAACCACACCGTATGCCGTTACGTCTTCAACAGGCTCAACCATAATCTGGCTGCTGCCGGTTTCGTCGAAACGCTTGATCATTTCAGCCAGGTTATCCTGAGAAAGATCGGATTCGTATTCGTCCAGAATAACGTCAGGCAGAATTACCGCTACAGGCTCATCACCCACGACCGGGTGTGCGCACATAACAGCGTGGCCCAGACCTTTAGCCAGCCCCTGACGAACCTGCATAATGGTGACGTGTGGAGGGCAAATAGACTGAACTTCTTCTAACAGCTGACGCTTAACGCGTTTTTCCAGCATGGCTTCAAGTTCAAAGCTTGTATCGAAATGGTTTTCGATAGAGTTTTTAGATGAATGCGTAACCAGCACAATTTCAGTGATGCCGGCTGCGATACATTCATTCACGACATACTGGATTAATGGCTTATCAACCAGAGGCAGCATCTCTTTAGGAATCGCCTTGGTTGCTGGTAACATCCTGGTCCCCAATCCCGCTACCGGGATAACGGCCTTTCTGACTTTCGAATTTAGGGCAGCCATTCAAATTCTCCTGAGCTGTTCAAGTTTTGAACTTTTATGCAATGAATAACGCGTTGAGTATATCAGCCTCGCCCCGCAGTCCGGGTCTGAAAAGAACGCGTTGCCGATCAATTAGGATAAATACGCATGAAACCGGGCAGCGATAGTAGCACTCCCCGCAAAACACAGGTAAAGCAATCTTAAAATGACGATCCAATTGCTTATTCCGTGGACAACATTAAGCGTAGCCGCCCCCCGGCGCCCCAAATTTGGCACTGCCAGGAGGAACAGCGGTGGCTAATTTGATTAAGATACGCCGTTCCCAACGTCCCAAGCGGTACACCGTTACTCACCTGAATATGGTGTTCACCGGTATTCAGTGATGCATTGAGACCGGCTGAAACAAGGATCAGATTTTTTAAACCGCTGTGGTAATAGCCGACCAATAGCGGAAACTGTCCAGGCAAATTGGCCTGACGAAAAAGCTGGTTTACCTGTTTGAGTAAACTGCCTAACTCCGGCAACCGTTGTCCCTGATGGGATAACTGTTCCTGCAACAAACCATTAAATAGCGCACGAAGAAGCAACGCCGCTAATACACCGTTATCCCCCGCCCGGGTGACATCCAGAGAATAAAACGCAAGGTCAGAATCTGACAGTGGCGCAATATCCAGCACCAGCCCAGGCTGGTCAGCGGCCACCAGCTGCCGATAATTTACGCGACAGTGGGAAATAGTTTGCTGGACGGGCGGCTGGAGCTCTTGCAACAGTTTCGCCGCAGCAGGCGGATTACTCACCAGAGCGTCCCAGTCCTGGAAAAGACGTTCCTCTTCCTCTACCCGGGAATTAAACATATTCGGATAAAGGCACGCTAAGACCGTTTCTCGCAGCCGGTTCAAATCTTTAACCGGCTTAAGCAGAATATCCTGTACCCCAAGACGTAATGCTTTTGCGATATCCGCCATGTTTTCGGTGGCAGAGATCACCAGAATCGGCGTCTGATTGCCTTCGTTACGCAGATGCTCAACCAGCTTCAGTCCATTCATGCGCGGCATCGCAATGTCGCAAATCATCAAATCGGGCGTAATGCTGATCATTTTTTCCAGGGCGTCGATGCCATCTTCAGCCAGTGACGTCATTGCGCCCAGCGAGGATAACCACGAATCCAGTAGCGATCGGAAAACGGGCTCGTCTTCAACAATCAAAATGTGTTTTCCGGCCAATGGCTGCGTCATGGTTCCTCCCCTGGCTGACAGTAACTAAATAGTGGCATGCGATCGGCACTATCGCCTGTCAGATTTTGCTGAAGTAGTCAAAAAAAGGTGCTTAACGTGCGGTTTGCACAAAAGGCAACAATTCGTCCATTTTCTTTTCGACGGCTAACGAGCCCGCTGCGATGGCGGCCTCAGCCCGATGGAAATCAAGAGTAGAGATTTGCGGACAGTACGGCTGAATAAGAATATCCGGAGGATCGCCTGCCATACGGTTACGTTTAAGGCGATTCTCGAGTACCTGAATTGATGTGGTCATGATTTCTATCGCCGTCGGCGCAGCAACCGAACGACGTGCGGTCATACGCCCGATTCTTCCGCGCAGGCGCTCGTGCCAGGCCAGTTTCTCGCCCTCAGCATCTTCGCTCTGGAGGTTGACCGGCATGAGATCCTGTTGCATCAGGTGGGCGTCGTGCTGCAGGTCGACGGCAATCACGATGTCAGCGCCCATTGCACGCGTCAGAGAGATGGGAACCGGGTTAACGACGCCACCATCGACAAGCCAGTAACCGTTGTGTGGGACAGGCGCCATGAGTCCAGGCATACTGCAGGAGGCACGCACGGCAAGATGGATATCCCCTTCGGTTAACCAGAGTTCGCGACCTGTACTGAGGTTCGTCGCGACGGCGCCGAAAGGCATCTGACAATCAGTGAAGTCTTCGAGGGGCATAACCTGGCGGAACTGGTTAAAGACGCGTTCGCCGCGCAGCAGTCCACCACGCTGCCAGGAGAGGTCCATCAGACGCAGCACGTCCCAGTAGCTGAAGGAGCGCACCCACGTCTCGAGCTCCGGTAGCTTTCCGCACGCGTAAGCGGAGCCGACAAGCGATCCGATTGAGCACCCTGCAACAATATCGACAGTAATGCCCATCTGATTTAAGGCATTAATCACGCCGATGTGTGACCATCCCCGGGCGGCACCTGAACCCAGCGCCAGCCCAATTTTAACCTTTCTCATTAGTCCTGTTTTACGTCCCCTGGATTCCTGACATGGCATCAACGCAACGCCTCAGTTAACATAGTGCTACCCGAAGCGTTTTACGCCTTTATTTTTTTGTTCCAGGAAGAGAATCGTGTCTCAACTCTGCCCTTGTGGTAGCGCTCTGGAGTATAGCCTATGTTGCCAGCGATATCTTTCTGGCGATCAGGTTGCACCAGACCCGTCACACCTTATGCGTTCACGGTACACTGCTTTTGTGATCAAAGACGCAGACTACCTGATTAAAACCTGGCATCCATCCTGCCACGCAGCCGATTTCAAACAGGACATCGAAGCCGGGTTTGCGAACACGCAGTGGCTCGGCCTCACCGTCTATGAATCCTGTCCAGGCAGTCATGAAGATGAAGGTTACGTCAGCTTTGTTGCCCGTTTTACCGAGAACGCTAAGCCTGGCGCCATTATCGAGCGTTCCCGGTTCTTAAAGGAGCGCGGGCAATGGTATTATATTGACGGAACGCGTCCACAGTTTGGTCGTAACGATCCCTGCCCGTGTGGTTCAGGTAATAAATTTAAAAAGTGTTGCGGGCAGTAATGCCTGACAACCCAGACTTCGCAAATACAAACAGGATTTCCCGGCGATGCAATCATTACAACGTAAAGTTCTGCGCACCATCTGTCCCGATCAAAAAGGGCTGATCGCACGAATTACCAACATTTGCTACAAGCATGAACTGAATATCGTGCAGAACAACGAGTTCGTTGACCACCGTACCGGCCGCTTCTTCATGCGTACCGAACTGGAAGGTATTTTCAACGACACCACGCTGCTGGCCGATCTGGACAGCGCGCTTCCGGAAGGCTCCGTGCGCGAGTTGACCCCTGCGGGCCGACGCCGCATCGTGATCCTGGTGACCAAAGAAGCACATTGCCTGGGTGACCTGCTGATGAAAGCCAACTACGGCGGTCTGGATGTCGAAATTGCGGCAGTTATTGGCAACCATGAGACGTTGCGCTCGCTGGTCGAGCGCTTTGATATTCCGTTCGAGCTGGTTAGCCATGAAGGCCATACGCGTGAAGAACACGACGACCTGATGGCGCAGGCCATTGAAGCGCATAACCCGGACTACGTGGTGCTGGCGAAATACATGCGCGTGTTAACGCCGTCTTTCGTGGCGCGTTTCCCGAACAAGATCATCAACATCCACCACTCGTTCCTGCCGGCCTTTATTGGTGCGCGTCCATACCACCAGGCCTACGAGCGCGGCGTGAAGATCATCGGCGCGACAGCCCACTACGTGAATGACAATCTGGACGAAGGTCCCATCATCATGCAGGACGTGATTCATGTGGATCACACTTACACCGCTGAGGACATGATGCGTGCAGGGCGTGACGTTGAGAAGAATGTGTTAAGCCGCGCGCTGTATCAGGTACTGGCCCAGCGTGTCTTCGTTTACGGCAACAGAACCATCATTCTTTAATCTTTCGGAAAATGAATTGATTAGCTTTGCGCCTTTACGGATAAAAAGCAGGCAAACAACTTCATTTCCCTAAAGGAAAGCTTTACAGGGGCGTCTCATTTGATATGATGCGCCCCGCTTCCAGCAGGAAGCAGGCCAGTAAAAAGCATTACCCCGTGGTGGGGTTCCCGAGCGGCCAAAGGGAGCAGACTGTAAATCTGCCGTCATCGACTTCGAAGGTTCGAATCCTTCCCCCACCACCATCTCTCAGCACGACCTCAAAATTTGAATTACCCCTGGTGGGGTTCCCGAGCGGCCAAAGGGAGCAGACTGTAAATCTGCCGTCATCGACTTCGAAGGTTCGAATCCTTCCCCCACCACCATCACTTTCAAATAACGCCAAATCTTCTGTTCGCACCGGGCATCATGCATTTCGGTAACGGGGAAGGAAGAGAAGCTTCGACTAAGGTTCGATTCGAGCGCAGCGAGAAAGCGTTGCCGAAGGCAACGACCCGAAGGGCGAGGCGCAACGCGCCGGGTCATCCTTCCCCCACCACCATCACTTCCCCAACATAAAAAAACCGAGTCCGCCCTTGTAGGCCGGGTAAGGCGCAGCCGCCACCCGGCGACAGAAACCTACATCGGCGGCAAACGACGCCTGACCGACGAACTCTTCACAATCGACGTATTACACTGGGCATGTTCCGCCAGGCCGTCCAGCAGCGCATCAAGCTGTTCGATTGACCGCACCACCAGCCTGATGACGAAGCAGTCCTCCCCGGTGACTTTGTCGCTCTCAATACACTCCGGCATCGCCTGAATATACTTATCCACCTTATGCAACAGCCCTGGCAACGGCCGTACGCGCACCAGCGCCTGCAGCGTATACCCCAGCGCCGCCAGATTCACCCGCGCACCATACCCCTGAATCACTCCGCGCTCTTCCAGCCGCTTCAGGCGCTCTGCCGTACTGGGGGACGTCAGACCGATGCGGCCGCTGAGCACCTTCAACGACATACGTGCATCCTCAACCAGACAGGTTAAAATTTGTCGGTCGATATCATCGATAAGGCATTCCATTCGTTTCACCTAATTTTAAAAAGTCATTTACCTTTTCAACCTTATCTCACCCCTGTAAAACCCGACAGCGATTTTCGACAATAGCGTCATTAATCAGGAGGTGGATGATGCGTGATTTCCATAAAGGCGTGTGGCAAATGAGCCTCGCGATGTTAATTTCCGGCTCTATCGGCGCGTTTGTTTTGCTCTCCGGTCTGCCGGTGACGGAAGTGGTGTTCTGGCGCTGTCTTATCGGGGCTATGGCGCTTTTTATTTTTATCCGGGCAAGTCAAAAGCCCTTCAGCCCCCTCACCCTCACCACGCTGCTGCTGGCTATTCTTGGCGGCGTGGCGCTCGTGGTGAACTGGCTGCTGCTCTTCGCGGCCTATGAGCGTATCTCAATTGGTCTTTCAACCGTGGTCTATAACACCCAGCCTTTTATGCTGGTCTTGATGGGGATGTTTCTGGGCGAACGCGTCAGCCTGGTGAAATGGGGCTGGCTATTCCTCGCCTTTGGCGGCGTGGTGATCCTGCTCTCCAGCGAGCTGACCGGCGCGCATGGCAGCGAATGGCTCACCGGAATAGGTTTGGCCATGGCCGCGGCCTTCTTCTACGCGCTGACGGCAATCATTGCGCGCAAACTGAAAACAATCGCACCGCAGCATATTGCCTTTATCCAGGTGCTGACCGGCGTCGTGATGCTTTTGCCGTTTGCCAGCCTGCCGTCATTTTCCGGTGATTTCCCCTGGCCGATGCTGCTGACGCTCGGCATTGTCCATACCGGCATTATGTACCAGCTGCTCTACAGCGCAATTCAGAAGCTGCCTACGCCCATCACCGGCTCCCTGTCGTTTATCTATCCGGTGGTGGCGATTGTTGCCGATAATCTGGTGTTCGGACACGCGCTTAACCTGACGCAGCTGGCGGGCGGCGCGCTGATCCTGTTTGCTGCCGCAGGCAACAACCTGGGCTGGGGCGAAAAAAAACCCCGCGAGCGCGGGGTTAGTATCAAAACGGCGAATTAGCGACGGGCGCGTACAATCTGGTATTTGCGCGTCAGGTACTCCACCGGCGCGCTCCAGATGTGGACCAGGCGGGAGAACGGGAACAGCACAAACAGCGTCATCCCCAGCACCAGGTGAACGCGGAAGATAAACGCCACGCCGTCCAGGTGCTCAGATGCTCCGCCGTGGAAGGTCACCACGGACTGCGCCCAGCCGACCAGCTTCATCATTTCGCTTCCGTCCATATGCTGCGCCGAGAACGGAATGGTCAGCAGACCCAGCGCGCACTGTACCATCAGCAGGGAGAGGATCAGGATATCCGCTGCGGTTGTGGTGGCACGCACGCGCGGGCTGAACAGACGACGCTTGAGCAGCAGCAGGCCGCCAACAAGGGTCATCACGCCGCAGGCACCGCCCGCGATCATCGCCATCTTCTGCTTCACCTCAATCGGCAGCCACGCTTCATACATCCAGTGCGGCGTCAGCATCCCGAGGAAGTGACCGGCAAAAATGCCCAGAATCCCGATGTGGAACAGGTTAGACGCCACGTGCATCCCCTTGCGGTCCAGCATCTGGCTGGAGGCGGCACGCCAGGTGTACTGGCCATAATCGTAACGCAGCCAGCTTCCCACCAGGAACACGGTGCCCGCGATATACGGGTAAATGTCAAAGAAGAACATATTCAGGAAGTGCATTAGTGCCGTCCTCCGTTAGAGATATTCAAATATTGCGGGGCAACCGCGCCGGCAAAACGGCGCTGGTGAGCAGCGATTTCAGACTCGCCGCAGTTCTGGTCAGCAAAGAATTTGACCTGCTCTTCTTCCCAGACCGCATCCAGCGCCTGTGGCGTATCGTCACGAGCCTCATCGGCGATTTTCTCCGCCACTTTTTCACTGTCGACAGAGGCGTTGGCGAGCTTCACCAGCAGTTCGAACAGCACCGCGTAGCGGCTCTCACGCTGCTGAAGACGCGCGCCGAGCAGCGCCAGGATCGGCGCGATGTCCTGCAGACCGCCCAGCGCCTCTTCTTTTGGCAGCTGCGCCAGATATTCCAGATAGAGCGGCAGATGATCCGGCAGCTCGCGGCTGTCGAGCTGCAGGCCGTGCTGCTCGTACTGTGCCATCAGGTCAACCATCGCCTGACCGCGGTCGCGGGATTCACCGTGAACGTGTTCGAACAGCAGCAGCGAGGTCGCACGCCCCCGATCAAATAGCTGACTGTAGTCCGCCTGCGCATCAAGAAGATCGTGCGCCAGCAGGTCACGGAGGAAAACGCCAAGCCGCTGGGCATCTTCTTTATCCAGGTTTTCAGATGCCGCAAGCGCATCAAAAAGTTCCTGCTGGTGCTGCGCCAGCGCAGCATCCGGGTACTCGAGCAGACGCGAAACAATGACGAGTTCAATCATGAGTGCGGCTCCGTTTTACTGGTCACATCCATGGCGTCGATGCGGCGGCTGTTGAACAGGTTGAATTTGCTGTCTGACCCGTGGCAGCCGTCGCCAAAGGTAAAGCCACAGCCGTTTTTCTCCGGGAAGGCCTCGCGGGCCAGCTCACGGTGGCTGCTCGGCACCACGAAACGGTCTTCGTAGTTGGCAATCGCCAGATAGCGGTACATTTCCTGCGCCTGCGCTTCGGTCAGACCGACCTCTTCCAGCGCGCGGGTGTCGGTTACGCCGTCCACGGTTTCGGCACGCTTGAAGTGGCGCATCGCCAGCATACGCTTCAGCGCCAGCAGTACGGGCTGGGTATCCCCTGCGGTCAGCAGGTTGGCCAGGTACTGAACCGGAATACGCAGGCTCTCCACGTCCGGCAGAATGCCGTTGCTGCCCAGCTCACCCGCGTCAGCGGCAGACTGAATCGGCGACAGCGGCGGCACGTACCAGACCATCGGCAGCGTGCGGTATTCCGGATGCAGCGGCAGGGCCAGCTTCCAGTCCATCGCCATTTTGTACACCGGAGACTGCTGCGCTGCGTCGATTACGCTCTGCGGAATGCCGTCCTTCAGCGCCTGCTCAATCACCTTCGGATCGTTCGGGTCGAGGAACACGTCCAGCTGACGCTGATACAGATCTTTCTCGTTCTCGGTGCTCGCGGCGTTTTCAATCGCGTCCGCGTCGTACAGCAGCACGCCGAGATAGCGAATACGGCCTACGCAGCTTTCGGAACAGACGGTCGGCATACCGGCTTCGATACGCGGGTAGCAGAAGATGCACTTCTCGGACTTGCCGCTCTTCCAGTTGAAGTAGATCTTTTTGTACGGGCAGCCGGTGATGCACATGCGCCAGCCGCGGCACTTGTCCTGGTCGATCAGCACGATGCCGTCTTCTTCACGCTTGTAGATGGCGCCGCTCGGGCAGGTCGCCACGCACGCCGGGTTAAGGCAGTGCTCGCACAGGCGCGGCAGATACATCATGAAGGTATTTTCGAACTGGCCGTACATCGCCTTCTGCATGTTCTCGAAGTTCTGGTCTTTGGCGCGTTTTTCGAACTCGCCGCCCAGAATCTCCTCCCAGTTTGGACCGCTGGTAATTTTGTCCATGCGCTGACCGGTGATCAGCGAGCGGGGACGGGCGATCGGCTGGTGTTTACCTTCCGGCGCGTTGTGCAGATTCTGGTAGTCGTAGTCAAACGGCTCGTAGTAATCCTCGATGCCCGGCAGGTGCGGGTTAGCAAAGATTTTTCCCAGAAGCCAAGCGCGGTTACCCATGCGCGGCTGCAGCTTGCCGTTGATTTTGCGGATCCAGCCGCCCTTCCACTTCTCCTGATTTTCCCAGTCGGTCGGGAAGCCGGTGCCCGGCTTGCTTTCCACGTTGTTGAACCAGGCGTATTCCATACCTTCGCGGCTGGTCCAGACGTTTTTACAGGTGACCGAGCAGGTATGGCAGCCGATGCATTTATCCAGATTCAGCACCATGCCGACTTGTGAACGAATTTTCATTTTACGCTCTCCTGTACCTGGTCATTACCTTCGCCGTCTAACCAGTTAATATTCTTCATCTTACGTACCACCACGAACTCATCGCGGTTCGATCCTACGGTGCCGTAGTAGTTAAAGCCGTAGGCCAGTTGGGCATAGCCACCAATCATGTGGGTCGGCTTCGGCGTAATGCGGGTCACGGAGTTGTGGATCCCGCCGCGCTGCTCGGTGATCTCTGACCCCGGCAGGTTCACGATACGTTCCTGCGCGTGGTACATCATGGTCATCCCGGCCGGTACGCGCTGGCTCACCACCGCACGCGCCGTCAGGGCACCGTTGCTGTTGAACACTTCGATCCAGTCGTTATCTTCAATACCCAGATCTTTGGCATCCGTTTCGCTCATCCAGACAATCGGACCGCCGCGCGACAGGGTCAGCATCAGCAGGTTGTCGCTGTAGGTGGAGTGGATCCCCCACTTCTGGTGCGGCGTCAGGAAGTTCAGCGCCTTCTCCGGGTTACCGTTGGATTTTGCGCCCATTACCGCTTTCACGGAGCGGGTGTCGATAGGCGGACGGTACACCAGCAGGCTTTCACCGAAGTCGCGCATCCACTGGTGGTCCTGATACAGCGACTGGCGGCCTGACAGGGTGCGCCATGGGATCAGCTCGTGAACGTTGGTGTAGCCGGCGTTATAGGACACATGCTCGTCTTCCAGGCCAGACCAGGTCGGGCTGGAGATAATCTTGCGCGGCTGGGCCTGAATATCGCGGAAGCGGATTTTCTCTTCCTCTTTATTCGTCGCCAGATGCGTATGGTCGCGACCGGTGAACGCGCTCAGCGCCGCCCAGGCCTTCACCGCGACGTGGCCGTTGGTTTCCGGGGCCAGGGTCAGGATCATCTCTGCCGCATCAATCGCCGTGTTCAGCATGGGCTGGCCTTTCGCCGGGCCGTCCGCTTTGGTGTAGTTGAGCTTGCGCAGCAGGTCCATTTCGCTCTGGGTGTTCCAGGCGATCCCTTTCCCGCCGTTACCGATTTTCTCCATCAGCGGGCCGATAGAGGTAAAGCGCTCGTACGTTGCCGGGTAGTCACGCTCAACCGGAATGATGTGCGGTGCGGTCACGCCCGGGATCAGATCGCATTCGCCTTTTTTCCAGTCCTTCACGTCCAGCGGCTGCGCCAGTTCGGCGGCAGAGTCGTGCTGGATAGGCAGCGTTACCACGTCAGTCTCTTTGCCGAGGTGCCCCACGCAGACTTCGGAGAATGTCTTCGCGATGTCTTTGTAGATTTCCCAGTCGCTTTTTGATTCCCACGCCGGGTCAACGGCCGCAGACAGCGGATGAATAAACGGATGCATATCCGAGGTATTCATGTCGTCTTTTTCGTACCAGGTGGCGGTAGGCAGCACGATGTCGGAGTACAGGCAGGTGCTGGACAGACGGAAGTCGAGGGTCACCACCAGATCCAGCTTGCCGTCGAGACCGTTGTCTTTCCACTCCACCTCTTCCGGCTTCACGCCGCCCTGCTTGCCGAGATCTTTCCCCTGGATACCGTTTTCGGTACCGAGCAGGTATTTCAGCATGTACTCGTGGCCTTTTCCGGACGAGCCCAGCAGATTGGAGCGCCAGATGAACAGGTTGCGCGGGTGGTTTTTACCGTTTTCCGGCTGTTCTGCCGCGAAGCGGATTGAGCCATCCTTCAGGGATTGCACGGTGTAATCCACCGGTGACATGCCCGCTTTCTTCGCCTCTTGTGCAATGCGCAGCGGGTTAGTGCCCAGCTGCGGCGCAGACGGCAGCCAGCCCATACGCTCGGCGCGCACGTTGAAGTCAATCAGATGGCCGCTGTAGCGGGATTTATCCGCCATCGGCGACAGCAGCTCCTGTGCGGTGACCGTCTCGTAACGCCACTGGCTGGAGTGGTTATAGAAGTAGGAGGTGCTGTTCATGTGGCGTGCCGGACGCTGCCAGTCAAGGGCAAACGCCAGCGGCTGCCAGCCGGTCTGCGGACGCAGTTTTTCCTGACCCACGTAGTGCGCCCAGCCGCCGCCGCTCTGGCCGACGCAGCCGCAGAAGATCAGCATGTTGATCAGACCACGGTAGTTCATATCGAGGTGATACCAGTGGTTAAGACCCGCACCGACGATGATCATGGAACGACCGTGAGTCTTGTCGGCGTTTTCCGCAAACTCGCGGGCGATACGCACGATCTGCGCGCGTGGAACGCCGGTGATCTGCTCCGCCCATGCCGGGGTATAAGCCTTCACGTCGTCATAGCCGGTTGCGCAGTTTTCATCACCCAGACCGCGTTCCAGGCCGTAGTTCGCCATGGTCAGGTCATAGACGGTGGTGACCAGCGCGGTAGTCCCGTCGGCCAGCTGCAGGCGTTTCACCGGCAGCTTGTGCATCAGCACGTTTTTCAGCTCAACCTTGTTGAAGTGCTCGGAACCTTCGCCGCCAAAGTACGGGAAGCCCACCTCAGCAATCTCGTCCTGGCTACCCAGCATGCTCAGACGCAGTTCCGTCTCTTCGCCGGTCGTGCCGTTACGCTGCTCAAGGTTCCACTTGCCCTTCTCGCCCCAGCGGAAGCCGATAGAGCCGTTTGGCGCCACCAGCTCACCGTTGTTGTTATAGGCAACGGTTTTCCACTCTGGGTTATTTTCCTGGCCCAGCGCGTCCACCAGATCGGCGGCGCGCAGCGTACGGCCTGCGGCGTAGTAGCCGTCACGCTCTTCGAGCATCACCAGCATCGGCATATCGGTGTAGCGACGGACGTAGTCGGTGAAGTACTGGCTTGGTTTATCCAGGTGGAACTCGCGCAGCATGACGTGGCCCATCGCCATCGCCATCGCGGCATCGGTCCCCTGTTTCGGTGCCAGCCACAGATCGCACAGCTTGGCGATTTCGGCGTAGTCCGGGGTGACCGCCACGGTTTTGGTGCCTTTGTAACGGACTTCGGTAAAGAAGTGCGCGTCCGGCGTACGGGTCTGCGGCACGTTTGAGCCCCAGGCGATGATGTAGCTGGAGTTGTACCAGTCGGCGGACTCCGGTACGTCGGTCTGTTCGCCCCAGGTCTGTGGAGACGCTGGCGGCAGGTCGCAGTACCAGTCGTAGAAGCTCAGGCAGGTACCGCCGATTAAGGAGAGATAGCGCGCGCCGGAAGCGTAAGAGACCATCGACATCGCCGGGATTGGCGAGAAGCCTGCCACGCGGTCAGGACCGTAGGTTTTCACGGTGTAGACGTTGGAGGCGGCAATCAGCTCGTTCACCTCTTTCCAGGAAGAGCGAACGAAACCACCGCGACCGCGCGCCTGCTTGAAGCTTTTCGCTTTGTCGGCGTCCTCGATGATGGATGCCCACGCATCAACCGGATCGCTGTGCTGCACTTTCGCTTCACGCCACATTTTCATCAGGCGTTTACGCATCAGCGGGTATTTGAGACGGTTGGCGCTGTAGAGATACCAGGAGTAGCTGGCGCCACGCGGGCAGCCGCGCGGTTCATGGTTCGGCATATCCGGACGGGTACGCGGGTAGTCGGTCTGCTGCATTTCCCAGGTCACCAGACCGTTTTTAACGAAAATCTTCCAGCTACATGAGCCAGTGCAGTTTACGCCGTGGGTAGAACGGACGACTTTATCATGCTGCCAGCGCTGGCGGTAACCGTCTTCCCAGTCCCGGTTGGTATCCAGAACCTGGCCGTGCCCATCGGCAAACGTTTCGCCCTTCTGCTTGAAGTAGCGAAACCGGTCCAAAAACTTGCTCATCGGGTATCTCCTGTATGGAGCCTGTGGCTCTCTAAATCGACATTGCTGATTTGCAGCGAAGGTAACGCCCTGAAAGAGAGGGAGAATTGATAACGATCAAGACGACGAGGGACTTTCAGGCGAGGGATTACACCGAATACCACCAAAGCGGTATCTTTATAAATTTCATATCTATATGAAATATAAAGTCATTTCAATTTCATCCTACAAAAGACCAGGCAAAATTTAACATCTCAGGTATTAAGGGGTAGAGCGCCCTGGAAAGCGATGGCGATCACAGTGTTGCCTGCGGAGTTCCTCAGCTGGGCTTTCAGTATGTTGTAACTATTTTGGCCCCAAAAAAAACGCGGCCCGAAGGCCGCGTAAACGGATAATCACACTTACTTATTTTTTTTGGTATTACGGCCATATACCAGCCACGTAATCACAACGCAGGCGATATAGAAGATGAGGAAGACCTTCATTGCACCCGCCGGAGAGCCGGTCAGATCCAGCGAGATGCCGAACGCTTTCGGAATAAAGAAGCCGCCAATTGCGCCAATCGCAGAGATAAAGCCCAGTGCTGCAGCCGTATCCGTTGCCGCTTCACGCATCGCCTGCTCTTCGCTTCCGCCCTGCGCCTTCACGCGGTCCATCGTCAGCTTACGGAAGATCACGGAGATCATCTGGAAGGTAGACGCACTCCCCAGCCCGGCCGTCAGGAACAGCACCATAAATACGCCGAAGAAGGCGATGAAGCTCCCGCCCTGTCCGTCAGCAGGCAGCGTCAGGAACAGCAGCGCACAGAAGACTGCCATCACGACGAAGTTAACCAGCGTCACGCGGGTCCCGCCCAGACGGTCGGATACCATGCCGCCCAGCGAACGCGCCAGGGCGCCAATAAACGGACCGAAGAAGGCGAATTGCAGGATCTGCACGTCCGGGAACTGCGTTTTCGACAGCATCGCGAAGCCCGCCGAGAAGCCGATAAACGAACCGAAGGTCGCCAGATACAGCAGCGCCATCACCCAGAGGTGTCCACGCTTCAGCACCGGCAGCTGTTCGCTCAGCGACGCCTTCGACGCGGACAGGTCATTCATAAAGAACCAGGCTGCAAGGGTGAAGACCACGAGGAACGGCACCCAGATCCAGGCTGCGTTTTGCAGATAGAGGGAAGAACCATCCGCCTGCTCAACGCCACCGCCGCCAAAGGCTGCAAAAATGGAGACCGAGATCGCCAGGGGAGCGATCAGCTGCATCACGCTCACGCCCATATTGCCCAGACCGCCGTTAATCCCCAGCGCGCCGCCCTGCTTCGCTTTCGGGAAGAAGAAGCTGATGTTCGCCATGCTGGAGGCGAAGTTCGCCCCGGCAAAGCCGCACAGCAGGGAGATAATCACGAACACGCTGAACGGCGTTGAGGTATCCTGCACCGCGAAGCCGAGCCACACGCAAGGGACGATCATGATGCCCGTACTGAACGCCGTCCAGCGACGGCCGCCGAAGACCGGCACCATAAACGCGTAAGGGACGCGCAGCAGAGCGCCTGACAGCGACGGCAGCGCGGTCAGCATAAACAGCTGATCGGTTGTGAACGTAAACCCGACTTTGGGCAGGTTTACCGCCACCGCGCTAAACAACATCCAGACGCAAAACGCTAACAACAAGCACGGCACGGAAATCCACAGATTCCGGCTTGCTACACGATGGCCGCGCTGTTGCCAGAACGCCGGATCCTCTGGACGCCAGTCAGTAATAACGGCACCATTTTCCCTTTCGGGAGCGGATGAGTGACTCATAGACACCTCTGATTCTCGAATGATGCTGCAAACATTAGGGTTTTAGGGCGGCGGTAAGTTGATATAAATCAAAGGAAAAGTGGGAGGATTTGCGGCGTAAAATAAGGCCTCACCCTTAGTGAGTAGGCTAATTCGGTAAAAAAGACGTGGTTTTTCACGGCACTGACGGTTCCCTGCAGCGCCCACCTCTCCCCCCCTACTCCGTTGGCAATTTAGGGGTAATCCTTTATTGGTATGGGTATACTCCAGGGTATGCACCAGAATAGCGCCATTCCTGCAAGCAGGCCACGTCAGGAGCACGCCCACTCTATGTTAAAAAGATGCTTATCTCCGCTAACGCTCGTGAATCAGCTCGCCCTGATTGTTTTGCTGTCCACCGCCATCGGCGTGACCGGCATGGCGATCTCCGGCTGGCTGGTACAAGGGGTACAGGGTAATGCGCATGCCATCAACGAGGCAGGCTCGCTACGCATGCAGAGTTACCGTCTGCTGGCGGCGGTTCCGCTGACGCAGGACGATCGGCCTTTAATCGATGAAATGGAGCGCACGGCGTTCAGCCCCGAGCTGGAAAATGCCGCCATCCGTGCCGGTCAGCAATCCCAGTTGAACGCCCTTCAGGGGTACTGGCACACCCAGCTGCAGCCGGGCCTGAAACAGGCGCGCAGTACAGAAGCCGTTGCCCAGGACGTGGCGGGGTTTGTCTCCCGCATTGACGCGCTGGTCTCCGCGTTCGACCAGACGACCGAATTACGCATCGACCGGGTGGTGATGGTGCACCGGGCCATGGCGCTGTTTATGGGGCTGCTGCTGATCTTCACCATCGTCTGGCTCCGCGCGCGTCTGCTGAATCCCTGGAAACAGCTGCTGGCGATGGCCCGCGCGGTCACCGCACGCGATTTTACCCAGCGCACGCACATTAGCGGGCGCAACGAGATGGCCATGCTCGGCCAGGCACTCAATACCATGTCGGCCGAGCTCTCCGAGAGCTACGCGGTGCTGGAGCAGCGCGTACAGGAAAAAACGGCCGGGCTGGAGCAGAAAAACGAGATCCTCTCTTTCCTCTGGCAGGCCAACCGTCGCTTGCACATGCAGGTGCCGCTATGTGAACGTCTCTCACCGGTGCTGAATGGCCTGCAAAAGCTGACCCTGCTGCGCGATCTGGAGCTGCGGGTCTACGATGTGGAAGACGAAGAGAACCACCAGGAATTTACCTGTCAGTCCGATATGTCCTGCGATGACAAAGGCTGCCATCTTTGCCCTCGAGGCCTGCCGCCGCTGACCTCCGGCGGCACGACGCTGAAGTGGCGCCTGACGGACAGCCACACTCAGTACGGCATTCTGCTGGCCACCCTGCCAACCGGACGCCACCTGAGCCACGACCAGCAGCAGTTGGTGGATACGCTGGTTGAACAGCTGACGGCCACGCTGGCGCTCGACAGGCATCAGGAAAAACAGCAGCAGCTGATCGTCATGGAAGAGCGCGCGACCATCGCCCGCGAGCTGCACGACTCCATCGCCCAGTCGCTTTCCTGTATGAAAATGCAGGTGAGCTGCCTGCAGATGCAGGATGCGGAGATGCCCGACAGCAACAAGCAGCTGCTCAGCCAGATCCGCAACGAGCTGAACACCTCTTGGGTGCAGCTGCGCGAGCTGCTGACCACCTTCCGTCTGCAGCTGACCGAGCCGGGCCTGCGCCCGGCGCTGGAATCCAGCTGTCACGAATTTAGCGCCCGGCTGGGGTTCCCGGTGAAGCTGGATTACCAGCTGCCGCCGCGCTTTGTCCCCTCCCATCAGGCCATACATTTACTGCAGATCGCCCGCGAAGCGCTGAGCAACGTGCTTAAACACGCTGAAGCAACGGCGGTCACGGTCACCGTCAGCCAGCACGACAATCAGGTGAAACTGACGGTTCACGATAACGGCCGCGGCGTGCCGGAAAATGCCGAACGCACTAACCACTATGGTTTAATCATTATGCGAGACCGCGCCCAAAGCCTGCGCGGTGATTGCCAGGTTCGCCGGAGAGAGACGGGCGGCACGGAAGTTGTCGTCACCTTTATTCCCGAGAAACCGCTTACAACTGCTCAAGGAGATACCCATGACTAATCAGGAACCGGCATCCATCCTGTTGATCGACGACCATCCGATGCTGCGTACTGGCGTGAAACAGCTGGTCAGCATGGCGCCCGATATCACCGTGGTGGGCGAAGCCAGCAACGGCGAACAGGGCATTGAGCTTGCCGAATCCCTCGATCCCGATCTGATCCTGCTCGATCTGAATATGCCGGGCATGAACGGACTGGAGACCCTCGACAAGCTGCGGGAAAAATCGCTTTCCGGACGCATCGTCGTCTTTAGCGTGTCGAACCATGAAGAGGATGTGGTCACGGCGCTGAAGCGCGGGGCAGATGGCTATCTGCTGAAAGACATGGAGCCGGAAGATCTGCTTAAGGCGCTGCAGCAGGCGGCGGCGGGCGAGATGGTATTGAGCGAAGCCTTAACGCCGGTGCTGGCCGCCAGCCTGCGCGCTAACCGCGCCACCTCTGACCGTGACGTCAGCCAGCTCACGCCGCGCGAGCGCGACATTCTCAAGCTCATTGCCCAGGGCCTGCCGAACAAGATGATCGCTCGCCGCCTGGACATCACCGAAAGCACGGTCAAAGTGCACGTGAAGCATATGCTGAAGAAAATGAAGTTAAAATCTCGCGTTGAAGCCGCCGTGTGGGTGCATCAGGAACGCATTTTCTAAGGATTACTCCTCCGGCAGCAGCTTCCAGCGCGGGTCGTCATCAGGCAATGCGACCAGCGGCTGCACCACAGCAAGCGTGATCTCATTGGACGAGACGCGCTGGCCTTTCTCATCTTCTACCACCGCCGAGAGGTGCCAGCGGTTTGTCGCACCTTCCTGTTCATTCCAGGCAGGTATAATCACGCTCCAGCCGTCTGCGCTGTTACTTTTGGCCGGCGACGTCAGGCTCAATGCCTGCGTATCCCCCTGCCAGTGGATCTGACGGATGCCGTGCGTGCTGCGAACCTGCAGCTTCAGCATAACGGTCTCGCCCCCTTTCAGATCCCACGGCGGCGTGGCCAGCCAGACGGACAGCGTTTTACGCTGGCGGAACTCCATCACCGGCAGGCTAGTGCGCTCCGGTGAATCGTAGCGGCTGCCGCGCAGGGATCGCGTCGCGGCGACCTCATCGGCGGAAAGCTGCTTAGCCAGCGGCACGCCAAAGCGGTAGTTGAGCTTCAGTCCAAGGTTATTCTGGCTCTCGCCGCTTTCGCCCTGCTTGTGCCCGGCGGTCAACGTGACCAGCGGCACGGGGGTATAGTTAAGCCCCAGATTGACCGCAACCGGGTTGTGGTACCCGGTTCCACTGTTGAACAGGTCAACGTTATCGCCAAAGTACTGCTCAACGCTGACGCTGGTGTTCAGGTGATGAAACCACGGCAGCCAGGCTTTAGCGGTCACGTCATATCCGCGCGCCATGCGCTGCTCCTGAACGTCAGATCGCGCGCGCCATCCGGCAAAGGGCTGATAGTAGTTCGCTGAGAGGCGCAGATTTTCCCCCCACGCTTCCGCGCCCAGCCCGGCACGCTGCAGGTTTTCATCCAGAAGATTATCGTAAAAGGTGTTGTAGCCCAGAAGCCATTTCCCGGCGACCCAGCGCTGACCGATTCCGGCGTTACTGACCAGGCCATCCGTCTGCTGCGTCAGACCAAGCTGGCTCCAGCTGAGGTAGCGGTTAGTATCATTCCACGGAATAAACCAGCTCCCGCTGCTGCCGTTAAATTTGCCGTCATTATCCACCAGCACGTTCACGCTGGCGTTTCCCCAGGGCGACAGCCAGGACTCAATCTGCTGGTTCACTTCCCCGCTTACCGCGTCGCGCACCTGACCAAAGGCAAACTGACGCGCCTGCTCGCCGGTCGTCAGCCCGTTGTCGGTCATGCTGGCTTCACCGAAGGCTTTCGCCATTTCGGCGAGGTGTTTCTCCCCTTCGCCCGTTGGCGCCGCCAGGCCGAGATCGGGCAGACTATCCCCATTATTATCAAAGGGGTGCTGCGCCTGATGCATAAAGGAATTCGGCGCACCGTGAACGGCTCCGGCCGTAAGAAGGGGGAGTAAAAACAGCAAACGAATGCGGGACGATACAGCCATCAACGTCGTCAATAAGAACCTGTGTTTATGAATAAACTCTTATTATGTTAACGCGTTAAGCCCTGAAATGCAGTTCTGGCGGACATTTCAGGATTATCCTGAAACAGCCCTTTCAGCTCCGGCACGCAGGAACCACAGTTCGTACCACAGCGCAGCTTCGCCCCCAGCGCGGTGACGGAATCATACCCTCCGGCAATCGCCTCCCGTATCGCCTCTTCCCCGACGCTGAAACAGCTGCAGATAATGCGTCCCGGATCCGTCCCCCTCCCGACGCTCTGCCCGTTCAACAGGGCGTGGCGTTCTGCGGGCAGCACGGGGGGTGAATGAAAAGCGGCTTCAATCACCGTATGCGCCAGCGCCGGTAACGCGGTACCTTCCCAGAAACCCAGCATAAGCTGGCCTTCATGCCAGGCCAGCACGCTGCTGCGTTCACCGGTCTGCGCAACCTGCAGCTGCCAGCCCCGGCCGCTGGCGTATTCCATTACCCACGACAGCAGCGGTTTATCGCACGCCACCGTCAGGCGTGAAGCTTTACGCCACCAGTAAACCGAAGAGGGCATTTCCAGCCCTTCGCGGGCATAGAGTTCTCCCTGCCAGGCGGGCTGCCAGGGCAGGATTCTGACCGCGGTTTGTTTACTCTCCGGCTGGCCCGAAATCGGATCGCAGCGCCCTTCCACCAGCGCATTCACCTTTCCCTGGCGGGCAAACGCAGCGTTCCAGTGCATCGGGGCAAAAGCGTTCCCTTCACGCTGGGCGTCGCTGATGCGCACTCTTGCTACCATGACGCCGCGCGGCGAACTGATGCGCGCCAGCTGGCCGTCGCACAGGGAAAACCGAACGGCGTCTGCGGGGCAAACCTCAACAAAGGGTTCGGCGATATGCTGCATCAGCCTGGCCACATATCCTGTTCGCGTCATGGTATGCCACTGATCGCGGATGCGCCCCGAGTTGAGAATCACCGGGTATAACGCGCTGACCGTCGCACCGTGCGACTGTGGGTCAACGGGAACAATGTTTCGGCACGGGAAATCCCCCCCAGGCCACTGCCAGGGATCAAGCCGCTCCCACTCCTCACGGGTTAACGTAGCCAGGTCATGAAGGTTTAACGCCCGCGCGCCGTCATTTTCAAAGGCCGTCAGCGCCGCATGCTCGCAAAAAATCTCGTGCGGATGTTGCCAGGCAAAGGCCTCGCCGTAGCCCAGCTGCTTTGCCACCTGCGCGACGATCCACCAGTCCGGCTTTGCCTCACCGGGCGCGGGCAGAAACGCGCGCTGGCGCGAAATGCGTCGCTCGGAATTGGTTACCGTGCCGTCCTTCTCTCCCCAGGCCAGCGCCGGAAAGCGAATATGGGCAAACCGGCTGGTGTCGGTATCATTCATCACCTCAGAGACAATCACCAACGGGCAGCGCCCCAGCGCCTGACACACCGCGTGGCTGTCCGGCAGCGACACGGCAGGATTGGTGCCCATGATCCACACTGCCTTCACCTCGCCGCGGGCAATGGCGTCAAACAGCTCCACCGCCATCAAGCCCGGCGTCTGCGCAAGCCGTTCCGTTCCCCAGAAACGCGCCACCCGCGAGAGATCGTCCGGCTCGAAGTTCATGTGCGCCGCCAGCTGATTTGCCAGCCCGCCCACCTCTCTTCCGCCCATCGCGTTTGGCTGTCCGGTCAGCGAAAACGGGCCGCAGCCCGGACGGTTAAATTTCCCGCTGGCAAGGTGCACGTTAATGATGGCGCTGCACTTGTCGCTGCCGCTGGAGGACTGGTTGATTCCCATGGTGTAGAGCGTGATGGCCCGGGGGGCCGTCATAAACCAGTCGTAAAACGTACCAATATCCTGCGGCGAGAGGCTGCAAAACGCCGCCACGCGGGATATCGGCCACGCGTCCGTTCCCTGAATGACATTAAGCAGACCGACGAACAGCCCGGCGTCGCTGCCGGGAGTGAGCGCCAGATGCAGGTCAGCAATTTCACAGGAAGCGGTTCTGCGCGGATCGATGACCACCACTTTCATCTCCGGATTGTTGTGCTTTGCCTGTACCAGGCGCTGATACAGCACCGGATGCGTCCAGGCCGCGTTTGAGCCCACCAGCACCACCAGATCGCTGTTTTCCACATCCTCGTAGCTGCACGGCACGACGTCTTCACCAAAGGCGCGCTTGTAGCCAACGACCGCCGATGACATGCAGAGCCGGGAGTTGGTATCAATGTTCGCCGCGCCGATAAACCCTTTCATCAGCTTATTGGCGGCGTAATAATCCTCGGTAAGCAATTGCCCGGACGCGTAAAACGCCACCGCCTGCGGCCCCCATTTGTCGATAATGTCCTGGAGGCGCTCGCCTGCGGCTCCCAGCGCCTGCGCCCAGGCCACCTCAGCACCGTCAACAACGGGGCGCAGCAATCGCCCCTGTAACCCCATTGTTTCCGCCAGGGCCGATCCTTTCACGCACAAGCGGCCAAAGTTCGCAGGATGGGTTTCATCCCCCCGAACGCTGACCGCTTCACCTTCCACGCGGGCGACCACGCCGCAGCCGACCCCGCAGTAGGGACATGTTGTCCGGGTTTCCGTCATGAGGCCTCCGCACGCATTACCAGGGCATCATTACCGACCCACACCTTGCCGTTCTCAATTTTGACCGGCCAGGCGCGCACCGCGGGTTCGCCGTTCTCCACCTGACAGCCGTCGCGCAGGCGGATACGCTGCTTGTAGAGCGGGGAGATCACCACCGGCTCCCCCGCCGCATCGCCAAGAATGCCGCGGGAAAGCACGTTCGCGCTGCTGCCAGGCTCCCGATCGTCGAGGGCGTAAACGGTTTTGCCAAAGCGGAACAGCGCGATCGGCTTACGCCCAAGCCGCGCGCCGATTCCCGCCTGCTCGGGGATATCGTCGATGCCGCAGATTTCCTGCCAGCGCTTGCTTTCATCAGACGGCGCGACGTTCACCGCGGTGCGGAACAGCGCCAGACGGTTTGGATCGTTAAGCGTGGTCTGCCATTCGCACTGATACGTCTCTACCACCCGCGCCATCTCCAGCTCCAGCTCGTGGGCGATACCCAGGCTGTCGTTGAGGATCACCTCCCGCAGGTAGTCGAGGCCGCCTTCCAGGTTGTCCATCCAGGTGCTGGTGCGCTGCAGGCGATCCGCCGTGCGGATATAGAACATCAGGAAACGGTCAACGGTGCGGATCAGCGTTTCATCATCGAGATCGCTGGCGAAGAGATCCGCGTGGCGCGGCTTCATCCCGCCGTTGCCGCACAGGTAGAGATTCCAGCCTTTGTCCGTGGCGATGACCCCCACGTCTTTACTCTGCGCCTCGGCGCATTCGCGGGTACACCCTGAGACCGCCATTTTGATTTTGTGCGGCGCGCGCAGGCCTTTGTAACGGTGCTCGAGCCTGACCGCGAGGCCGGTGGAGTCCTGCACGCCGTAGCGACACCAGGTCGACCCGACGCAGGATTTCACCGTGCGCAGGGATTTGCCGTAGGCGTGCCCGGTTTCAAATCCGGCTTCCACCAGCGCCTGCCAGATCTCCGGCAGCTGTTCCAGCGTGGCGCCAAACAGGTCGATACGCTGCCCGCCGGTGATTTTGCTGTACAGGCTGTAGCGTTTCGCAATCTGGCCGATGGCGATCAGCCCGTCGGCGGTCACTTCCCCCGCAGGCATGCGTGGCACGATGGAGTAAGTACCGTCCTTCTGGATATTGGCGAAGTAGCGGTCGTTGGTGTCCTGCAGCGGCAGGTGTGCCGGTTTCAGCAGATACTCGTTCCAGCAGGAGGCGAGCACTGACCCCACCAGTGGCTTACAAATTTCGCACCCGTGTCCCTGACCGTAGCGGCTAATGAGCTGGTCAAAGGTGCGGATATGGTTGACGCGCACGAGGTGGTAAATCTCCTGACGCGAGTACGGGAAGTGTTCGCAGATGTCCTTTTTCACCTCCACGCCCTGCGCCGCCAGCTGGAACTCCATCACCTGCTTCACCAGTGCGCTACATCCTCCGCAGCCGGTCGCCGCTTTGGTGCACTGCTTAATCGCGCCGATATCCGTTGCGCCCGCACTTACCGCCTGACAGATATCGCCTTTGCTGACGTTATGACACGAACAGATTTGTGCGCTTTCCGGCAGCGCTGCCACGCCGAGCGCTTTTGGCGCACTGCCTGACGACGCGGGTAATATCAGCGTTTCCGGCTCTTTTGGCAGGGCTATCCCGTTGAGCATCATCTGTACCAGCGTGGCGTATTCGCTGGCATCACCCACCAGCACGCCGCCGAGCAGCGTTTTGCCGTCGTGGCTGACCACGATTTTCTTGTAGATTTGCTGCGGGCCGTGCGTCCACTGGTAGCTCAGCGCCCCTGGGGTGCGGCCGTGAGCATCACCGAACGAGGCCACGTCCACGCCCAGCAGCTTGAGTTTGGTGCTCATATCCGCGCCGGCGAAGGTTTTCTCCTCTCCCGCCAGCGCGGCGGCGGCCACCCTCGCCATCTGGTAGCCGGGCGCAACCAGCCCGAAGATTTTCCCTTCCCACAGGGCGCATTCACCAATGGCCAGCATGTCCGGATCGGAGGTCTGACAGCGGTCGTCAATGCCGATCCCGCCGCGTTCGCCGATAGCCAGCCCGCTGCTGCGCGCCAGCGCGTCCTGGGGACGAATGCCGGCAGAAAAGACCACCATGTCTGTTTCCAGCTGTTCTCCATCGGCAAAGCGCAACACCAGCCCGCCGTCCGCGGCGGCGATCTCCGTCGTTGCTTTACTGGTATGCACACCGACGCCAAGCGCCTCGATTTTCTTGCGCAGCATCGCCGCGCCGTCGTTGTCGAGCTGGACCGCCATCAGGTTAGGCGCAAACTCCACCACGTGAGTTTCCAGCCCGAGCTGCTTCAGGGCATTCGCCGCCTCCAGCCCCAGCAGCCCGCCGCCAATCACGACACCGCGGCGTGAGCCCGCCGCGTGCGCCGCAATGTTGTCCAGGTCGTCAAGGGTGCGGTAGACAAAACAGCCCGGCAGATCGTTTCCCGGCACGGGCGGCACGAACGGGTATGAGCCGGTCGCCAGCACCAGCTTGTCCCAGTGGGTTTCGTGCCCGCTGGCGCTACGCACCACGCGCGCGTCGCGATCGATAGCGACAATCTGCTGCGACAGGCGCAGCTCAATGCCGTTGTCGGCAAAGAAATCCCCCTCCACCAGCGAAAGCGACGCCGCGCTGCGGCCGCCAAAATATTCCGACAGATGCACGCGGTCATAGGCGGCATAGCGCTCCTCGCCAAAGACAACGATCTGATACTGCTGATGCAGATTGCGGTTAACGCAGTCTTCGAGGAAATGATGGCCGACCATACCGTGCCCAACCACCACCAGAGTAGGTTTTGTCATAGCGTTCTGTCCTGCAACCTGCGGTTGCGTAGTGAAACGATCGAACAGCCAGTCCGCGTGCGCGGGCGCAGCCGTTGCCAGTAAATCGGTAAATGTTGCCGCGCTGCGGCAGTCCCCCATCAGCAGCACGCCAGCCAGCGCCCCCTGATGGATCAGTAAACGACGATAGTGACGGGTCAGCGGATCCCATGCGCTCCAGACCACATCGCCCTCCTGCTCTGCCGCGCGACCGAGGCTGAACAGCTCCACGCCGGTCACCTTGAGGCGCATGCCGTTGTCGGTCAGAACAAACGGCGCGGTGACGTCTCCGGCCAGCCGGGTGGCGAGGATATCCGCCTGCGCCAGACAGGGGGCGACCAGGCCAAACGTCTGGCCGTCAATTTCACAGCACTCGCCAATGGCGTAGACGTCCGGCACGGAGGTTTGCATCTGGTGATCCACCACGATGCCGCGCGCGCAGCGAATGCCGCTGGCCTGCGCCAGCACGACGTTAGGCTGCACGCCCGTCGCCAGCACCACGCGCGCGGCGGTGACGCTGCGTCCGTTCAGCAGCGTCACGCTATTCCCGTCAATCGCCGCGATGCCAGAGGCGAGCTCACAGCGCACGCCCCGCGCCGCCAGCGCCTCTTCCAGCAGCACGCCCGCCTGCTCATCCAGCTGCTGCTCCATCAGCCACGGACCGCGATGAACAAGCGTGACGTTGTCCCCTGAGCGCGCCAGCGCTGCCGCCGTCTCAACCCCGAGCACGCCGCCGCCCAGCACTACCGCCGGACCGGCGATCGCCCGAATGGCCCGGATATCCTCCAGGGTACGGAACGTGAAGACATGCGGCGCATCGCAGCCGGGGATCGGCGGAACAAAGGGCGTTGATCCGGTGGCAAACACCAGCGCATCCCAGCCCAGCGTGCGGGCGGTGGTTTGCACTTCCCGCGTGTCCACATTCACGGCGAGCGCCTTTTCCCCCCGCAGCACCGTCACGCCCCGTTCCTGGTACCAGTCGTCATTCTGAAGACAGATGCCCGCCGCCGTTTTTTCACCGCCCAGCACCGGCGAAAGCTGGATGCGGTTATAGGCATGCTCCGGCTCGTCACCGATGACGGTAATGGCGAAACGATCGGCAGCACGCCCGGTGAGCGAGGCAATCAGCCGCGTGGCCGCCATGCCATTTCCGATAATGACCAGTCGCATCAAAGCCCCCTCGCTACGCCGCTTTCGGCTGCTTTTCGTAGAGGAAATGCAGGATCTGCTGGCGCATGTGGTGATAGCGGCTGTCGTCAGCCAGCTGCACCCGGTTACGCGGGCGCGGCAGGTCAACGTGCAGGATCTCCCCGACGGTCGCCGCCGGGCCGTTGGTCATCATCAGCACGCGATCGGAGAGCAGCACCGCCTCGTCCACGTCGTGGGTAATCAGCACGATGGTGGTGTTCAGCGCCTGCTGGATCTGCATCACCGAGTCCTGCAGATGGGCGCGCGTCAGCGCATCCAGCGCGCCGAAGGGTTCATCCATCAGCAGGACTTTCGGCTTCATCGCCAGCGCGCGGGCAATCCCGACGCGCTGCTTCATGCCGCCGGAGATCTCCCCCGGGCGCTTGTGCAGGGCGTGCCCCATCTGCACGCGGTCGAGGTTGTGCTCAATCCACTCCCGGCGCTCCGCCTTGCTCATGCTGTGTCGAAACACGTGATCTACCGCCAGGGCCACGTTGTCGAAGCAGGTGAGCCACGGCAGCAGCGAATGGTTCTGGAATACCACCGCGCGCTCCGGACCCGGCCCGGCAATTTCGCGGTTGTCGCAAATCAGCCCGCCTTCCGTCGGCAGCGTGATCCCAGCGATAAGGTTAAGCAGCGTCGATTTACCGCAGCCGGAGTGCCCAATCAGGCTGACGGTTTCGCCCTCATGGATATCAAAGGAGACGTTCTGCAGCGCCAGAAATTCGCCGCTGGCGGTGGAAAAACGCTGGCTCACGGCCTGGACCTGGATTAATGGTTTCATGTTCGCTCCTTATTTTTCCTGCCAGCTAAAGCGACGGGCGATCAGCATCAGCCCCTGCTCCAGCAGCAGCCCGACCACGCCAATGATGACGATGGCGATGAGAATGTTTTCGACGTTGAGGTTGTTCCACTCGTTCCAGATCCAGAAACCGATCCCTAAACCGCCGGTCAGCATCTCGGCGGCGACAATCACCAGCCAGGCGATGCCGATGGAGAGGCGCACCCCGGTCAGCACTGCGGGCAGCACCGCCGGGAAGAGAATGCGGCGCATGATGGTCCACTCGGAAAGCTGCAGCACCCGGGCCACGTTGAGGTAGTCCTGCGGAATGCGGCGCACGCCTTCGGCGGTGTTGATCACCATCGGCCAGATGGAGCAGATAAAAATGGTCCAGCTCGACGCGGGCTCCGCTTTCTGGAACAGCAGCAGGCCGATGGGCAGCCAGGCCAGCGGGCTAACCGGGCGTAACAGCGCGATCAGCGGGCCGAACATGCGCGAAAAAAAGGTGAAGCGGCCAATCAGAAAGCCGAGCGGGATCCCGGCGAACGCGGCCAGGCCAAAGCCCACCGCCACGCGCTGTAATGAGGCGAGCACGTTCCAGCCGATGCCCATGTCGTTTGGCCCGTCGCGATAAAACGGATCGGCAAACAGGGTAATAGCGGAATCGAGCGTGCTGAGCGGCGTCGGGAAACCTTTGCTGTTAATCGCCGCCAGCTGCCAGAGCACCACCAGCAGTCCCAGCCCCAGAAAAGCCGGAATGATGCGCTGAAGGATCGCGTTAATCCGACGCGCAAACGTCGGCGTGCGGCGGCGAACCTGCACCGGAGGCAGGACAATCACCTCTCCACTCTCCGGCGTCTCGTGTGATTTTGTCTTTTGCAGATGCTGCATAATCAGGCCCCTTTACGGTGAATGGCGAAACGGCTGGCGTATCCTTCCGGGTCGGTACCGTTCCAGACGGTGCCGTCCATCAATGTGCTGCTGCGTAGTGGTGAAGTCGGTGTGGTAATGCCCCCCACCGCCGTGGCGGCATCCTGCCAGACCGCCGTCTGGTTAATGCGTTGTGCGATGCCCGCGTAGTCCGGGGCGGCTTTGAGCAAGCCCCAGCGGCGGAACTGGGTTAAGAACCACATGCCGTCGGAGAGATACGGGTAGCTGACGGCCCCCTCGTTGAAGAAGCGGATCGGGTGCGCGTCCTGCCAGCGCTGGCCCAGGCCGTTGTCGTACTCGCCGAGCATGCGTCCGGTGAGATACTGCTCTTTGCAGTTGAGCCACGCCCGGCGGGAGAGGATCTGCGCGGTTTCGCGTTTGTTTTCCGGGGAGGCCTCAATCCAGCGCGCCGCCTCCAGCACTGCGCTCACCAGCGCCCGGGCGGTGTGCGGGTTTTTCTCCACCCAGTCGCGACGCGTCCCGAGGATTTTTTCCGGATGGTCGGCCCAGACAGACTGCGACGTGGCGGCGGTAAAACCGATGCGGTCGTTGATGGCACGCGCGTTCCACGGCTCGCCGACGCAAAAGCCGACCATGTTGCCAATGCGCATGTTCATCACCATCTGCGGCGGCGGCACCACCACCGTGCGCACGTCGTCAAAGGGGTGAATGCCCGCGCTGGCCAGCCAGTAGTAGAGCCACATGGCGTGCGTCCCGGTCGGGAAGGTGTGCGCGAAGGTATAGGTGCCAGGCGCCTGCTGCCCAATCCGCTTTTTCAGCCCGTCAAGGTCATGAACGCCCTTCTCTGCCAGATCGCTGGAGAGCGTAATCGCCTGGCCGTTCTGGTTGAGGGTCATCAGGTTAGCCATCTGCTGTGGCTTGCCGGCGATGCCCAGCTCCAGTCCGTACAGCAGGCCGTAGAGAATGTGCGCGGCATCGAGTTCGCCCGCCACCAGCTTGTCGCGCACCGCCGCCCAGCTCGCCTCTTTGGTGGGCACGATGGTAATACCGTATTTTTTATCAAACCCTTTCAGCGCAGCGATAACCACCGGGGCACAGTCTGTCAGCGGGATAAACCCGATGCGTACTGTTTCCTGCTCCGGTTTATCCGAGCCTGCCGCCCATGCGGCCTGCATGACACCCGGCAACAGCATTGCACCACTCGCCAGCATGCTGGCCTGCAAAAAACGCCGTCTCGACAAATCCGCCATGACCACTCCTGAAAAAAAACCAAAAAAAAGCGCCCACGGTGCCGAAGCACCAGTGGACGCCTTTATCCCGAAGACGGATGCACCGCCGTTGGCGCATCGTCAAAAATGGTTAATCTGATAATGCAAAGTGAATGCCAGGTTTTAACACACCGTTTCTTGCGGCGCTTACCGTTATTCCCTCGCCTTTACGCACCGCAAACAGGCATAAAATGCCCACTGACCGTGCAGCTACTCCTTTGGTGTTACCTGCCATACATTCTTCACCATGAGCAGCGCGCGGGCGATATCCACCATCCTTTGGTTTTTGTCCATCGCCATTTTGCGCAGCGCCGTCCAGGCCTGTTCCTCACTCATATTCTGGTGATTCATCAGCACGCTCTTCGCTTTATCAATGATTTTGCGCTCTTCAAGCGTATCGCGCAGCGACGCAAGCTGACGTGAGAGCTGCTCTATCTCGCGCGCCTGCTGGCGAACCAGGGTAAGCAACGGTTTTTCCGGATAGCGGATCGGCGGGTCATCCTGTTCATCGCCGGGGGGCGCGTACTCATCGTCACGGTGAATGCATTCGTCCACCGCGACCATCAGATCGGCGATGATCGTCTCCTCCAGCGTGCGCAGATGCTCAAGGCGCGCGGTTTGCAGAGCAAACCAGGCCAGCGCGGTAAGGCCGTTATCGGCGGCGGGCTGGCGGGTACAGGCCACGCGCCGGAGCTGCTCCGTTTCACGATCGGGCTGACAGTGCATTGAAAAGGTGGTCTGAACGTCAGCGGAACTGTGTGAGAGAAAGATCTCAAAGCAGGCCTGCTGCCCGTCAATGCGGTCAACCAGCCTCTGACGAGTCACATCATCGAAAAAACCCTGCGTGAAGCCAATCGCCCCCAGCGCCCGCTCCTGTCCCGCCAGCTCCTTGCCCTGCATCAGGCTATAAAGCGCGACAAAACGTCCTGCGATTTGCGGATCGTCAATGCTGTCATTAAGCTGCGGCACGATACTGAGCAGATGGCGAAGCATGCGGGAGTAGTGTTCCATCGCCTGGGGTGCCGTTACCGTCTGCTGAATCACACCGTCACGCAGCGCGGGAAGCGTATCCAGGCTCAGGAGCGCGCCGCCGATGCGTTCACAGACGGCACTTCCCGGGATCGGCGACTGTGTTTCAAGAATGCCGTAAAGGGCAGCGAGGTTCTCATCCACCAGCGCCCGGCTGGCTTTGCATTCGGGGGCGTACAGCTTGCCCTGTGAGCAGAGCCAGACATTGGACGCCCCGCGCTCGCACTGTAACATGTGCACCAGTTGGCTAATGCCGTGCACAAGCACGCCCAGCTGTGCCAGCTTGCTGAACTGCTCCTGGCGCATCATCTTTGCGCGCGTGAGCCATTCGGCAGCGCCTGGCGAAATGCCTGCCATTAATGTCATGCTTACTCTCCCGGACAGCGAAACTCCGGGGAATTAAGCAATATTCGTGCCTTTATAAGAACAGGAGTCAACATGCAGAAGATTGTGATCGTCGCCAACGGTGCGGCCTACGGCAGCGAATCCCTTTTCAACAGCCTGCGCCTGGCGATCGCGCTACATGAAAAAGAGAGCGACCTGGCGTTACGCCTTTTTTTAATGTCGGACGCCGTCACCGCCGGGCTGAAGGGACAAAAGCCGGCCGAGGGCTATAACATTCAGCAGATGCTAGAGATCCTGACCGCACAAAACGTGCCGGTGAAGCTGTGCAAAACCTGCACCGACGGGCGCGGTATCACCGGGCTGCCGCTGATTGATGGCGTAGAAATTGGTACGCTGGTTGAACTGGCCGAGTGGACGCTGTCCGCTGATAAAGTATTAACTTTTTAATAATAAACCCATAAAAATATTATTTTCTTATGGACGCGGTTTCAGCATCAAGTTTACCTGCGGGGTTGCCGATAGGCATGGAAACAACACAGCAGGTATTTCACTTATGTTCAGATCGATTCGTGCACGCATCATCGCGGCGACGGCAGGCTGTCTGGTCGTCGCCCTTCTCCTCAATACCGTTATTAACTTCCAGGTCACACGCCAGGATAACCAGCAGTCACAGCGCGATATCCTGACCAGCACCAGCGCCAGCCATAACATGGCGATTGCCGACTGGGTAAAAAGCAAGATGACGGTTATCGCCGCTGCCCAGACCGTTGCGCTGAGTGACGACCCGGTTCCGGTGTTTAAACAGCTTGCGCAGGCGGGTGGATTCACCAACGTTTATGTCGGCTACGCCAGCAAAACGGCGAAATTCTCTGAGCCCGCGGGCGTACCTGCGGATTATGACCCGACCATTCGCCCGTGGTATCAGCAGGTGGTCAGCGCGGACGGCCCGGTCGTCACCGCGCCTTACGTTGATGCCGGTACCGGTAAACTGGTGGTGACCTTCGCCGTGCCGGTGAAAGAGAATGGCGCCCTGAAAGCGGTGGTGGCGGGCGATGTGGCCATGGACAGCGTGGTGGCGAACGTGCGCGGGATCCATCCAACTCCGTCCAGCAGCGGCTTGCTTCTGAACAGTGACGGCAGCGTGATTGCGGCTAACGATCCGGCTCTGACGCTTAAACCGTTTGCTGAGACCATCAAAGGCATCGATTTTGCTGCGCTGAAAAGCGGTAACCTTGTCGACGGTACGCTGAACGACGTCGAAAAAACCTTCGTGGCAACCGCCGTGCCGGGCACAAACTGGCTGCTGGTCGTCGCCCTCGACAGCGGTGATGCCACTTCCGGCATGCGTTCCCTGCTTAAAGCCTCGGCGATTTCGCTGGTGATCCTGGCGCTGCTGAGCGCGGCCATTGTTCACCTCCTGATTGCCCGTCTGCTGAAGCGCCTGTCGGACATTCGCGACGCGATGCACAACATTGCCAACGGGACTAACGACCTGTCGCAGCGTCTGCCTGACAGCGGTGAGGACGAGGTGGCGCAGATTGCCCAGGCCTTTAACGCCTTCAGCGATAAGCTGTCGGTGGTGATGGTGCAGCTCCGTGATGCCAGCGAGTCGGTGAAAAACGCCGCTCAGGAGATTGCGGCGGGTAACCAGGATCTCTCCGGACGTACCGAGCAGGCGGCGTCCAGCCTGCGCGAGACGGCCAGCGCCGTAGAGCAGATCACCGCCTCCGTGACCCAGTCGAACGAATCGGCGGCGGAAGCAAATGACCAGGCGAGCAAAGCCTCCGCGGCCGCGGCGCGCGGCGGCGAGGTGGTATCCCAGGCGATCAGCACCATGCAGTCCATCGAAGTCGCGTCGGCTAAAATTGGCGACATCACCAGCGTGATTGACGGTATCGCGTTCCAGACCAACATTCTGGCGCTGAATGCCTCCGTCGAGGCGGCCCGTGCCGGCGAGCAGGGGCGCGGGTTTGCCGTGGTGGCGGGCGAAGTGCGTAACCTGGCGAGCCGTAGCGCCCAGGCGGCGAAAGAGATCAAATCGCTGATTGATTCCACCACCGACAGCGTGGCCACCGGCTCCCGCTACGTGCATCTGGCCGGGGAAAGCATGGACGAGATCCGCTCGAGCATTGGCAGCGTCTCCGGCATCATGCGCGAAATCTCCATCGCCACCAGCGAGCAGATGAAAGGCATTCACGAAATTAACCACGCGGTGACCCACCTCGACCGCATGGTCCAGCAGAACGCCGAGCTGGTCGTGCAATCCGCCGCTGCCGCGGGCGCCCTGCAGAGCCAGGCGGGCGACCTTGCTGAAACCGCCGGCCATTTCCGCATTTAATTTTATACTGGCGCGCGTTTAGCGGGTAAAACGCGCGTCAGCTGAAATTTTGAGGAATTTTGTCATTTTTGTTTAATCGTTATGCCATTTTTTGATCAAAATCAGCATCCCTCCCCCTCCCCTTTGGTGTTATGCCATGAGTGAATTGTGAACAATATCACGCTCGGATATGGCTGCAGGGAGAGCGTTGTTTAAGACTACGGGGTAAAAAATGGCACTGGTAAAAACAAGTTTGAAACTGTTTGGCGGGGATACGGTAGTGGTGCGTTGCTCAGAGCGCTGCCGTATTCATCTGATGAGTGCGAAAGCACAAAAACAATCCCAGGCGGATATTCTCACCGTGCAGGATGATAACGCCTGGCTTACCGTGCCGTATACCGGCACCTGGGATGTGCTGATCGACAGCCACAGCCAGTCTCTGGAGCATTCTGTCAGTTACGTAGCAGCTTAAATTACGCGCCCGGCCAGCCGGGCGTATTATCAGGCAAAACCCGGTCGCAGCGTGCCGTTGAGCGGGTTTCCTTCCAGCAGCGCCTTCACCTTCACCACCAGCTCATTCAGACAATCGTCCTTCATGCCGAGGCGGGTCAGCTCCTGATCGAGAGAGAAGAGATACTGCGCGTTGGTACCCAGCGGCCCGCTGGCGGCGGCAATTAACGGGGCAATCACCTGCGTGCGGGTGTCCGCTTCATACAGCGGATGGCGCGGGTCCATAATAAACACCAGCGCATTGACGGTGCGTCCGTCGTCAAGATCCAGCTTGCACCAGCTCGGCATGTAGCAGCCGGTGATCATCTCACGCTTCCAGAGCAGCGTAAGCTCCTCTTCCAGGGTGGCATCCGGGAGGCGATACGCCACGCCCGTGGTGCGTCCGCCCTCTTTCAGTGCAAGCATACGCCCGGGCTGGCACGCGCTGCCGCGTCCGGCCGTCAGGCGCAGGCAAAATGCGCGATGCCAGCCAGGCAGCGTGCCCGTTGCCGATTCGACAAATTCGAGCGCCGGGTTCCACATCAGGGAGCCGTAGCCAAAAATCCATACCGGGCCATCATCCGGGCGGCAGGCAAGCGTGGCAGCGAGCGACGCCGCACGTTGTTCAGCTGACCAGAGAAGCGATTCCTCAATAGCACCAAATGCCGTCTTACAATCTGCCTTCATTAAGAAATCACGCGTTAACACTTTCCACCTCCGCCACTGCATGCTTCCTTGCGACATCTGTAATTCGCCTTCCCGGCCTTAGGTGCTGGTCATTTTGCCAGCAGTTGAATAACGATAAGCAATTAGCGGACCAGTTGCAATACAACGGCAGTTCAACCGCCTGAAAAGTCAAAATGAAGGCAGCGAATTATTTCAGGGCTATTTCTTTTTATGCCATTTATCGTCGTCTCCTTTTTCATATTCATGTTTTACAGCGGCCCAGGCGACTTTGTGTGCCGTCTCTTCACGGCTGGCATCATCCCGGCGATCGTCCTTATCTTTGTACTGATCCCAGGCACTGTTAAACGCCTCTTTGTAGATATCCTGCGCGTGAGCGGGCAGCACGTTTTGCACATTATCGGGTAATTCGCGTTTCGTTTTATAAGGCATCACTCACCTCTCTTTTGGTTAAAGAGATAAGTGTGGACGACGATATGGCAGCGTGCCACCCACACTTCATTTATGAATAATCGAAAACATTAACTTATTGTTATTAAACAAATATTAGGAGAATATGGTGAATTACAGGAATCAGGCGTGATAATTATTAAAAAAGGTAAAATTAAGTAAAAAATAAAGGGCATTTAACAGAGATCTGTTAATTTAATGACCTCAAAAATCTATCTATAATTACAAGCACCTGCATTGATGGAGAAGCACATGACAGCAACACACGAGGCGGTAAAGACCCGCCACAAGGAGACGTCTCTCATTTTCCCGGTTCTGGCACTGGCTGTGCTGCTCTTCTGGGGAAGCAGTCAGTCACTGCCAGTGGTGGTTGGTATCAATATTCTTGCCCTGGTCGGTATCTTAACCAGCGCATTTAGCGTCGTTCGCCATGCGGACGTATTGGCCCACCGTCTGGGCGAACCCTACGGATCGTTAATTCTCAGCCTTTCCGTTGTTATTCTCGAAGTCAGCCTGATTTCCGCGCTCATGGCCACCGGCGATGCCGCGCCGACGCTGATGCGCGACACGCTCTACTCGATCATTATGATTGTGACGGGTGGCCTGGTGGGCTTCTCTCTGCTGCTGGGCGGGCGTAAATTCGCGACCCAGTATATGAACCTGTTCGGCATAAAACAGTATCTGATTGCCCTCTTCCCGCTGGCGATTATCGTGCTGGTCTTCCCGATGGCGCTGCCGGGTGCCAACTTCTCCACCGGTCAGGCGCTGCTGGTTGCGCTGATTTCCGCAGCCATGTACGGCGTGTTCCTGTTGATTCAGACCAAAACGCACCAGAGCCTGTTTGTGTATGAGCATGAAGACGACAGCGACGACGATGACCCGCACCACGGTAAGCCGTCGGCCCACAGCAGCGCGTGGCATACGGTTTGGCTGATCGTGCATCTGATTGCGGTGATTGCCGTCACCAAGATGAACGCCAATCCGCTGGAAACGCTGTTAACCGAACTGAACGCGCCGGTCGCGTTTACCGGTTTCCTGGTGGCGCTGCTGATCCTGTCCCCGGAAGGGCTGGGGGCGCTGAAAGCCGTCTTAAACAATCAGGTGCAGCGCGCCATGAACCTGTTCTTCGGCTCCGTGCTGGCGACCATTTCACTCACCGTGCCGGTGGTGACCCTGATTGCCTTTATGACCGGTAACGAACTGCAGTTCGCGCTGGGCGCGCCAGAGATGATTGTGATGGTGGCCTCGTTGCTGCTGTGCCAGATTTCATTCTCAACCGGACGCACCAACGTGCTGAACGGCGCGGCGCATATGGCGCTGTTTGTGGCTTACTTGATGACAATTTTTGCGTAGTCTTTTTGCCCAGCGGCGCTGCGCTTACCCGGCAATATGTCCCATAAAAAAACCCGCCGAAGCGGGTTTTTTTATTATTTGCTGGTATCCAGCTCATCGAAGCTCTTGACCAGATCGTCAATCGCTTTGATCTGTTTCAGGAACGGCTCCAGCTTATCCAGCGGCAGCGCAGATGGGCCGTCGCATTTTGCGTTATCCGGATCCGGGTGCGCTTCAATGAACAGGCCAGCCAGGCCGGTTGCCATACCGGCGCGCGCCAGTTCGGTCACCTGAGCACGACGGCCACCGGACGCAGCGCCAAACGGGTCGCGGCACTGCAGCGCGTGGGTCACGTCGAAAATCACCGGAGACTGATTAGAGACGTTTTTCATCACGCTGAAGCCCAGCATATCCACAACCAGATTGTCATAACCGAAGTTGGAACCACGGTCGCACAGGATGACTTTGTCGTTGCCACCTTCGATAAATTTATCGACGATGTTGCCCATCTGACCCGGGCTCACGAACTGTGGTTTTTTTACGTTGATCACGGCACCGGTTTTCGCCATCGCGGCAACCAGGTCGGTCTGGCGAGCCAGGAACGCCGGGAGCTGAATCACATCAACCACGTCTGCCACCGGCTGCGCCTGAGTGGCTTCATGCACGTCGGTGATCACTTTCACGCCAAAGGTCTGCTTCAGCTCCTGGAAAATCTTCATCCCTTCTTCCAGGCCCGGGCCACGGTAAGAGTTGATGGAGGAGCGGTTGGCTTTGTCAAAAGAGGCTTTAAACACGTACGGGATGCCCAGCTTCTGGGTCACGGTCACGTAGTGCTCGCAGATACGCATGGCGAGGTCGCGGGATTCCAGCACGTTCATGCCGCCAAACAGCACGAACGGCAGGTCGTTTGCTACCTTGATATCACCAATGCTAACCACTTTTTGTTTCATAGGATCGCCTTATTCAGGTGTGAATCGGAATTAAGATTAATGCAGTGTAATTTGCTTGTGCGAGATCGCGTTGATCTGCGCACGAATCATTTCGCTAATAGGATCTTCCGGACACTGCTCGACGAAATAGCTCAGATCGTTCAGCGCCACGTGCTCACAATCGAGCTGGGCATAGATCAACCCACGGTCGCGAATTTCGTACGGGTCTTCCGGATTAAACTGCAGCAGCACTTCGCTGGCGCGCAGGGCCAGCTCCATCTGACGCTCTTCCATTAACGCAGACTTCAGCGTATCCAGCAGCTTGCGGATCACTTCTGCGTTATCCGCCTCGTCGAGATCTTCGTTGAAGAGCTCAGCCACCGGGCTGATATTGCCTTTCAGCCACACGTCCAGCGTATGTTCATCCAGCGTATCGCCGTTGAAGGGATTAATGAGCCACATCTCACCGTCCAGCCACTCCGCACGCAGGATCATCTGCGTCGGAAAAATGACCGGCACCAGTGGAATATCCAGGCGATGCGCAACCCAAAGCAAAATAGAACCCAGCGCAACGGCGCTCCCCTGACGATTTTTTAAGACCTGGTCCAGCCATAATGCGTCAGACAGGCGATACACGCCCCGCGTGTCGCAGAAACCCCATTCGCCGTAGAAAAGCTCAAGCAGCTTCTCTAATTGCCAGTCCTGCGGGCGCGCCTGATTGATCTCTTCACGCGCCAGGCAGACCAGATTCTCCAGCTCATCGTAGACGTACTGCGACGTAAAATCGTCGCGGATCATCTCAGAAATCAGGATCATGCCATCGCAAAGCGGCACTTTATTAAATTCGAAATCGGCTAAGGACTTCATGACTTACCCCAGTAACGACCGAGCGTACAGCGACGCCCGGGCGAGATAAAACTCAAAACGATGTAGATGATAACGCCAAACCGCCTTTCAGTCAGCCTTACGCCTTTATCAGTACCTGCGCTCATAACCACTGCCCCAGCGTCAGGCGTTCGTTGCCGCCGTAGTCGCGGCAGGTTTTGACATCGGCGTAGCCCGCCTGGGTAAAGAGCGCCCGCACGGCTTCCCCCTGCGTCCAGCCATGCTCCACCAGCAGCCAGCCGCCGGAAAGCAAATGTTGTCGTGACGTTGTCACAATGTGATCAAGGTCGGCTAAACCCTCCCTGGCGGCGACCAGCGCCGTCAGCGGTTCGAAGCGCACATCCCCCTGCGCAAGGTGCGGGTCACGCTCGTCAATATAGGGCGGGTTACTGACAATCACTCCGAACGTCTGCTTCTCCAGCGCGCTGAACCAGCTGCTTTGCAGCACCGTCACGTTGGTCAGGCCAAGACGTTCCACGTTACGCTGCGCCAGCGCCACCGCGTCGGGCATCACATCCACCGCCGTGATCGCGCAGTCGGGCCGTTCGGTAGCGAGCGCCAGGGCGATGGCCCCGGTCCCCGTTCCGAGATCGAGAATGCAGCAGGACGATGCGGGTAAGCGCGCCAGCGCCTGTTCAACAAGACACTCGGTGTCGGGGCGCGGGATCAGCGTTGCCGCCGAGACGTAAAGCGGTAACGACCAGAACTCGCGCTCGCCGACAAGGTGCGCCACCGGCTCGCCGGTTTTACGGCGGGCAAGCAGCGCGGCGAGCCGGGCTTCCTGTTCAGCAGTCAGTTCGGTTTCGCCGAAGGCCAGCAGGTACGTGCGGGCTTTACCCGTCACATGCTCAAGCAAAATTTCGGCATCGCGTTTCGGGCTTTCGCTTTCGGAAAGCTCACCGGCAGCCTCACGTAACCAGCGCTGAAAATCCATTATTCCTGCTCGGACAGTGCCGCCAGCTGGTCGGCCTGGTATTCCTGCACGATAGGCTCAATCAGCATATCCAGCTTGCCTTCCATTACTTCGTCCAGACGGTACAGCGTCAGGTTGATGCGGTGGTCAGTCACGCGCCCCTGCGGGAAGTTGTAGGTGCGGTTACGGTCGCTGCGATCGCCGCTGCCCAGCAGGTTACGACGCGTAGACGCTTCCGCCTGCTGGCGTTTCGCCATTTCGGCCGCGTGGATACGTGCGCCCAGCACGGAGAGCGCTTTGGCTTTGTTTTTGTGCTGGGAACGCTCGTCCTGACACTCCACCACGATGCCGGTCGGCAGGTGGGTAATACGGATGGCGGAGTCGGTGGTGTTAACGTGCTGACCCCCCGCCCCGGAGGAGCGGAAGGTATCAATACGCAGGTCAGCAGGATTGATGTCCGGCAGCTCCGCTTCCGGCAGCTCCGGCATCACCGCCACCGTACAGGCGGAGGTGTGGATTCGGCCCTGAGATTCGGTGGCCGGTACGCGCTGTACGCGGTGACCGCCGGATTCAAACTTGAGACGACCGTACACGCCGTCGCCGCTGATCTTGGCGATAACCTCTTTGTAGCCACCGTGTTCGCCTTCGTTGGCGCTCATGATCTCCACGCGCCAGCGACGCGACTCGGCGTAGCGGCTGTACATGCGGAACAGATCCCCGGCAAACAGCGCCGCTTCGTCCCCGCCGGTCCCGGCGCGGACTTCCACGAACGCGTTGCGCTCGTCGTCCGGATCTTTTGGCAGCAACAGCACCTGAAGCTGCTGCTCCATCTCCTCAGAACGCGCTTTCGCATCCTGCAACTCTTCCTGCGCCATCTCGCGCATTTCAGGATCGTCGAGCATCATCTGCGCGGTTTCGATATCTTCCTGAACCTGTCGCCAGTCGGTAAAGCATTTAGAAACATCACTTAACTGCGCGTATTCACGTGAAAGTGCGCGAAAACGTTCCTGGTCCGCAATGGTCCCGGCATCCCCGAGCAGCGCCTGGACTTCTTCATGGCGCTCGTGCAGAGCTTCCAGTTTAGCGACGATAGAAGGCTTCATAGGCGTAAGTGCACCTTGTCTTAGAAAATGGGTATAGGGCGCTATTCCAGCCCGAGGCTGTTGCGCAGAATAGTCAGGCGTTCATCATCCCCGTCACGGGCAGCCTGCTGAAGAGATTTGGTTGGGGCATGGATCAGGCGGTTGGTCAGTTTCCACGCCAGATCCTGCATAATAGCCTGCGCGTCGCCGCCCTGCTCCAGGGCCGCTAACGCTTTGGCAGTCAGGTCATCACGCACCTGCTCCGCCTGCCCGCGGTACTCGCGGATGGTCTCGCTGACGCTTTGCGCGCGCAGCCAGGCCATAAACTCACTGGTTTCCTGCTCGACAATGGTTTCCGCCTGCACCGCCGCCGCTTTACGCTGAGCGAGGTTGTGCGAAATGATGCTTTGCAGGTCATCTACGCTGTAAAGATAGGCGTTAGCCAGCTTGCCGACTTCTGGCTCCACATCGCGCGGGACGGCGATATCCACCAGCAGCATCGGCTGATTACGGCGGGACTTCAGCGCGCGCTCCACCATCCCTTTGCCGATAATCGGCAGCGGGCTGGCGGTCGAACTGATAATAATGTCCGCCTCTTTCAGGCGTTCATCGATGTCGCTCAGGGCAACCACTTCTGCCCCCACTTCATCCGCCAGCACCTGCGCGCGTTCGCGGGTGCGGTTAGCGATAATCATCTTTTTCACTTTATGCTCGCGCAGATGGCGCGCCACAAGTTCGATGGTTTCGCCCGCGCCCACCAGCATCACGGTGACGGTGGAGAGGGATTCAAAGATTTGGCGTGCAAGGGTGCAGGCCGCGAAAGCAACAGAAACCGCACTGGCACCAATGTCGGTTTCGGTTCGCACACGCTTCGCCACGGAGAATGACTTCTGGAACATGCGCTCCAGTTCGCTGGCCTTCAGATGCCCTTTTTGCGAATCCGCAAAGGCTTTTTTCACCTGACCCAGAATTTGCGGCTCGCCCAGCACCAACGAATCCAGCCCGCTGGCCACGCGCATCAGATGGCTGACGGCATCATTGTCCTGATGCCAGTACAGGCTGTTGCGCAGCTCGTCTTCATTGAGATTGTGGTAGTCGCATAGCCAGCGGATCAGCGCTTCGTGCAGGTTGTCCTGCTCTTCCACGCTTAAATAGAGCTCGGTACGGTTGCACGTCGAGAGCACCACGCCACCCTGCACCATCGGCTGTGCAAGCAGGCTATCCAGCGCCAGGTCGAGCGTATCTGGCGAAAACGTTACGCGTTCTCGCAGCGAAACCGGGGCTGTTTTGTGGTTGATACCGAGTGCTAATAGGGTCATGTTGAGCGGGAGTAGTACCAGCGTTAATAAGGTTAGCAGAACGCATCATACAGGATGCGCGAGATCAATAAAAGAGACAGCCCCCTTTCGGAGTAATAGGTTACACAACGCTTTGAGATAATTTGAACGTAGACGGTAGCCCCCTTCGACGCTAGCATTAACAGTTATAACTGCAACGTATCTCAAGGATTTGTCCTCATTATGACCCGACTGATTCGCCTGCTGCCCCTGGCGGCACTGGTTCTGACCGCCTGTACTGTCACCCAACCAAAAGGCCCGGGCAAAAGCCCTGATTCACCGCAGTGGCGTCAGCACCAGCAGGACGTCCTTAATTTGAAGCAGTACCAGACGCGGGGCGCCTTCGCTTATCTCTCTGACGAACAAAAGGTTTATGCCCGCTTCTTCTGGCAGCAAACGGGGCAGGACAACTATCGCCTGCTGCTGCTGAACCCGCTGGGCAGCACCGAGCTGGAGCTTATCGCGAAACCGGGCGAAGCGCAGATCACCGATAACAAAGGCCAGCACTACACCGCAACCGATGCCGAAGAGATGATTGGCAAGCTGACCGGAATGCCTATCCCGCTGAACAGCCTGCGCCAGTGGATCCTCGGCCTGCCGGGTGACGCCACCGACTACACGCTTGACGATCAGTACCGTCTGAGCCAGGTGAACTACACCCAGAACGGCAAGACCTGGAAAGTGGTGTACAGCGACTATGACAGCAAGAGTAAACCGTCGCTGCCATCCAACATGGAACTGACCCAGGGCAGCCAGCGCATCAAGCTGAAAATGGACAACTGGATCGTTAAATGATGACCCACTGGCCTTCTCCGGCAAAACTGAATCTGTTTTTATACATTACCGGCCAGCGCGCTGACGGCTATCACACCCTGCAGACGCTGTTTCAGTTTATTGACTATGGCGACACAATTTCTATCGAACTGCGCCAGGACGGGCAGATTTGCCTCCTGACGCCGGTCAACGGCGTGGCGCATGAGGACAACCTGATTGTGCGCGCTGCGCGTCTGCTGATGAACGCCGCCGCGGAATCGGGGCGTCTGCCGGCGGGAAGCGGTGCGGACATCCGTATCGAGAAACGTCTGCCGATGGGCGGCGGCCTGGGCGGAGGCTCATCAAACGCCGCTACCGTGCTGGTTGCCCTGAACCACCTTTGGGGCTGTGGGCTGTCGCAGGACGAACTGGCCGCCTTAGGCTTGAGGCTGGGTGCGGATGTCCCGGTGTTTGTGCGCGGTCATGCGGCCTTTGCTGAGGGCGTGGGCGAAATCCTCTCCCCGGTCAACCCGCCGGAAAAATGGTATCTGGTTGCTCACCCCGGCGTGAGCATTCCGACCCCGGTTATCTTTAAAGATCCTGACCTGAAAAGAAATACCCCGATTCGGTCAATAGAAACGTTATTAAATTGTGAATTCAGCAACGATTGCGAGGATATCGCAAGAAAACGTTTTCGCGAGGTTGATGCGGTGCTTTCCTGGCTGTTAGAATACGCGCCGTCGCGCCTGACTGGTACAGGGGCCTGTGTCTTTGCTGAATTTGACACCGAATCCGCCGCTCGTCAGGTGCTTGAGCAAGCGCCGGTTTGGCTGCATGGTTTTGTAGCGCGTGGGATGAACATTTCCCCCCTACAGCAGGCCATTCTGGCGCAGACTGAGTTTCGGTGACAACGTCACCCTGTTCCAGACGTTGCATCGCGCTCTTTAATACACCGCCTGGATAGCCTTTGCCTGGCCCGCACAGTTTACGGCGAACGCTATCCACCACTGGACGCATGCCTGAGGTTCTTCTCGTGCCTGATATGAAGCTTTTTGCTGGTAACGCCACCCCGGAACTAGCACAACGTATTGCCAACCGCCTGTACACTTCCCTCGGCGACGCCGCCGTAGGTCGCTTTAGCGACGGCGAAGTCAGCGTACAAATCAACGAAAATGTACGCGGTGGTGATATTTTCATCATCCAGTCCACCTGTGCTCCAACGAACGACAACCTGATGGAACTGGTTGTTATGGTCGACGCCCTGCGTCGCGCTTCCGCAGGCCGTATCACTGCTGTAATCCCTTACTTCGGCTATGCCCGCCAGGACCGTCGCGTCCGTTCCGCGCGTGTGCCAATTACCGCGAAAGTTGTCGCTGACTTCCTGTCCAGCGTTGGCGTTGACCGCGTACTGACCGTTGACCTGCACGCAGAGCAGATCCAGGGCTTCTTCGACGTCCCGGTTGATAACGTATTCGGCAGCCCAATCCTGCTGGAAGACATGCTGCAGCTGAACCTGGATAACCCAATCGTGGTTTCTCCGGACATCGGCGGCGTGGTACGAGCCCGTGCTATCGCTAAGCTGCTGAACGATACCGACATGGCGATCATCGACAAACGTCGTCCGCGCGCTAACGTTTCTCAGGTGATGCACATCATCGGTGACGTGGCTGGCCGCGACTGCGTGCTGGTTGACGACATGATCGATACCGGCGGTACGCTGTGTAAAGCGGCTGAAGCGCTGAAAGAGCGTGGTGCCAAGCGCGTATTCGCTTACGCGACCCACCCGATCTTCTCCGGCAATGCCGTAAACAACCTGCGCAACTCCGTCATTGACGAAGTTGTAGTATGCGATACCATCCCACTGAGCGACGAGATCAAGGCACTGCCAAACGTGCGTACCCTGACCCTGTCCGGGATGCTGGCCGAAGCGATTCGTCGTATCAGCAACGAAGAATCCATCTCTGCAATGTTCGAACACTAATCGAACACGGCCGAAAAACCCGCTGCGGCGGGTTTTTTTGTCTCTGGGTTTTATTTGTATGATTAATGCCTCCTTCACCTGCCATTCACATGACAGATGATGCGCATACGGATGATAGATAATTGTGAAAAACGTAACCTCCTCACATGTTCTGCCCTTTCGCGCCCTCATCGACGCCTGCTGGAAAGAGAAGTACACCTCCTCACGCTTTGTTCGTGACCTGATTGCCGGGATCACCGTCGGCATTATTGCCATCCCGCTGGCGATGGCGCTGGCGATTGGCAGCGGCGTTGCGCCGCAGTACGGCCTGTACACCTCGGCCGTGGCCGGGATCGTCATCGCTCTGACCGGCGGCTCACGCTTCAGCGTCTCCGGCCCGACCGCCGCCTTTGTGGTGATCCTCTACCCCGTTTCGCAGCAGTTTGGTCTGGCTGGCCTGCTGGTCGCCACCCTGATGTCCGGCGTCTTTTTGATTCTGTTTGGTCTGGCCCGCTTTGGGCGGCTGATTGAGTACATCCCCCTTTCCGTCACGCTGGGGTTCACCTCGGGGATTGGGATCACCATCGGAACCATGCAGATCAAGGATTTCCTCGGCCTGCAAATGCCCCATGTTCCGGAGCACTATTTACAGAAAGTGGGTGCGCTGTTTATGGCGCTTCCGACGGCCAACCTGGGCGACGCCGCCATCGGGATTGTGACGCTGGGCACGCTGATCGTCTGGCCTCGCCTGGGCATTCGACTGCCGGGCCATCTGCCCGCGCTGCTGTTGGGCTGCGCGGTGATGGCTGTCGTCAATATGTTCGGCGGCCATGTCGCCACTATCGGCTCGCAGTTCCACTATGTTCTGGCGGACGGTTCGCAGGGGAGCGGCATTCCGCAGCTGCTGCCGCAGCTGGTGCTGCCGTGGGATATGCCCGGATCCAGCTTTACCTTAAGCTGGGATTCCCTGCGCGCCCTGCTTCCCGCCGCGTTCTCGATGGCGATGCTGGGGGCGATTGAATCCCTGCTCTGCGCCGTCGTTCTGGACGGGATGACCGGCACCAAGCACAAAGCCAACAGCGAGCTGGTTGGTCAGGGGTTAGGGAACCTCATCGCACCGTTCTTTGGCGGTATTACCGCCACGGCAGCCATCGCCCGTTCTGCGGCAAACGTGCGCGCGGGGGCAACGTCACCCGTTTCGGCAGTTATCCACTCCCTGCTGGTGATCCTCGCCCTGCTGATCCTCGCCCCGCTGCTCTCCTGGCTACCGCTTTCCGCCATGGCCGCCCTGCTGCTGATGGTGGCCTGGAACATGAGTGAGGCGCACAAGGTGGTAAACCTGCTGCGTCGGGCACCGAAAGACGACATCATCGTGATGCTGATCTGCATGTCGCTGACCGTGCTGTTCGATATGGTTATCGCCATCAGCGTCGGGATCGTGCTGGCTTCCCTGCTGTTTATGCGCCGTATTGCGCAAATGACGCGCCTCTCCCCGGTTAACGTGGAGGTGCCTGACGATGTGCTGGTTCTGCGCGTGATTGGCCCGCTGTTCTTCGCCGCGGCGGAAGGTCTGTTCAGCGATCTGGAGTCTCGCATCGCGGGCAAACGGGTTGTGGTGCTAAAATGGGATGCCGTACCGGTGCTGGATGCGGGCGGCCTGGACGCCTTCCAGCGCTTTGTGAAACGTCTGCCTGAAGGCTGTGAGCTGCGGGTGAGTAACCTCGAATTCCAGCCCCTGCGCACCATGGCGCGTGCAGGCGTGCAGCCGATCCCTGGCCGCCTTGCTTTTTATCCTAACCGTGAAGCCGCGTTAGCGGATCTGTGAGCCGCCTGATGCAGAGAAACGTCTCTGCATCATCACCCCGATCGCCTGCTGGAGCCACCCAAGCACGGCAGGCGTCATCCAGGTTCCCTTCATCAGATGCGGCTCCTGCTGCATGGCCGTACGAAACTTTTGCTGGGTCTCCGGGTTGGTGCCCGCGTACGACTGGAACAGCGCCAGCCAGTTTTCGGCAAGCTTTTGGGCATCGTCAGAGGCGGGGTCGAGATTTTCCCGCTGCGCCTGATGCAGCTTCGCCACCAGCGGCGGCCACTCCATCATGCGATCAAAGTAGTGCTTCCGCGTAAAGGCCATCTCTTCGGGAGTAAGGTACTTCTCCCATATGCTGAGCTTGGATTCCGCAAACGCGCGCGTAATGTAATCCGTCATCTCCGGCGTGATGCCGGTTTGCGCCTGCATCTGTGGCTCTACGCTGTGCATCTCGTTCAGCCGGGTAAGAAACTCCGGTTTGCCCGCCGTGTCCTGCTCCAGGCGCTCCATCCAGCGCGTCGCCAGGTCCTTCGCCCTCTCGTCCGTAACGGGTATATGGTGCTCCAGCAGCGCGTTGGCCTCTGCCACCAGCCCTGACCAGATAGCCGACAGCGCGTCCTTCTGCACCGCAAACGGCAGCTGCTGTAACTCTTCTTTGCTAAACCAGCGATCGTACATATTCATTAACTCCAGAGTCTGTAGCCAGGATTCCAGGTCTGGCGTCGCATCGTCGAGAAGCCCGGTACGCAGTTCGACCAGCCGGTCGCGCAGCGTATGTATGCTGCGCAGCTGTTTATCCAGCAACGTGATTTGCGCATCGAGTAACTCGGTTAACGACAGCGACTCCTGTTCCAGGAAATCCCTGATTTCAGCAAGTTCCAGCCCCGCTTTTGCCAGCGCCTGGATCATGTGCAGACGCTGGACATCCGCCAGGTTGTAAAGCCGGTAACCTGCCGCGCTTCTGGCAGAAGGCAGCAACACTCCTGTTTGCTCATAGTGATGCAATGTGCGTACGGTGATACCGGCCCGTTTCGCCAGTTCACCCACCTGAATCAACATAACTGCTCCTTTTCTTTGCCAGTGCCGCCACTCTGGCGCCTTACGTTACGTGAGGGTCAACCCTCGATGCAAAAAAAAAACGACTCCCAGGGAGTCGTTTCGGTATTCTTTCGTCATGGCACTAGCTGTGCTTATGCTGATCTCGACGGCAGCGTTTATCGTAGTGGCGCACCCACCAGTATTTATCGCAGACTTCCTCATGTCCGCTCACGCGCGCCCCGGCGAGCCACAATACCGCACCGAGGAAGATGCTCAGTACCGCGCCATGCGCGAAGTATTGCGGAAGATCAAGCTGTGGCAGCTGGTTTAATATGGAATAACCTACGCCGACGACCATCACAAACAGCCCCAAACCCATCAGCACGTTACCGAGTAGCGAAGCGTTTTTGCGTTTCATGTGTCACCTCCGGAACTTTGGGTTGTCAGGGGAAAAGCCCCTAATCCTTGTGTGTAAAGTATAGACAACGCTCCTTTTATGAGTTGCGTGAATGATCACAATTACAGATAACGCCCACACAAAAGTTTACAAATAACACGTTGAACAGCTTGAAATTCTAATTGTTCAGGTAAGTAATTATTCGTATTTCGCTGCGACGATCGCAGAATTTTGTCAAGCGGCGCGCCAGACAGTAAACTACGCGCCAGATCTGGAACCCATTAGGAATTGAATCGTGACGATTAAAATGATTGTCGGCCTCGCCAACCCGGGCGCAGAATATGCGGCTACCCGCCACAATGCCGGGGCATGGTACGTCGATCTGCTGGCCGAGCGGTTACGTGCTCCCCTGCGTGAAGAACCTAAATTCTTCGGGTATACCTCACGTATCAACCTTGCTGGCGCGGATGTTCGCCTGCTGGTCCCCACCACGTTTATGAATCTGAGTGGTAAAGCCGTGGCGGCGATGGCAACGTTTTATCGCATCAATCCGGATGAAATTCTGGTCGCCCACGATGAGCTGGATCTTCCCCCTGGCGTGGCAAAATTCAAGCTGGGTGGCGGGCACGGTGGTCACAACGGTCTTAAAGACATCATCAGCAAGCTGGGCAATAACCCGAATTTCCACCGTTTGCGCGTGGGAATCGGCCATCCGGGCGATAAAAACAAAGTTGTCGGTTTCGTGCTCGGTAAGCCACCGGTTTCTGAGCAGAAACTGATTGATGAGGCGGTAGACGAAGCGGCGCGCTGCACGGAAATCTGGCTGCAAGACGGCTTAACCAAAGCGACAAACCGCTTACACGCTTTCAAAGCGCAATAATCCGCCCGATACGGCTTTTTTACCGCGCGTCATGCGGGTTACGTGTATAATAGGCGTAGTTATTTACTTTTCATCAATCGGTTATCGTTAACGGATTGATTATCAAGATATTAAGGTGATTTAGAAATGGGATTCAAATGCGGTATCGTCGGTCTGCCAAACGTGGGCAAATCCACCCTGTTTAACGCGCTTACCAAAGCGGGTATCGAAGCGGCGAACTTCCCGTTCTGTACCATCGAACCTAACACCGGCGTTGTGCCAATGCCTGATCCGCGTCTGGACCAGCTCGCGGAAATCGTGAAGCCGCAGCGCATTCTGCCAACCACCATGGAATTCGTGGACATCGCGGGCCTGGTAAAAGGCGCATCCAAAGGCGAAGGTCTGGGTAACCAGTTCCTGACCAACATTCGTGAAACTGAAGCGATCGGCCACGTTGTGCGCTGCTTCGAGAACGACAACATCATCCACGTCAACAACAAAGTGGATCCGGCTGACGACATCGACGTCATCAACACCGAGCTGGCGCTCTCTGACCTCGACACCTGCGAACGCGCGATTCACCGCGTGCAGAAGAAAGCCAAAGGCGGCGACAAGGACGCGAAAGCGGAACTGGCTGCGCTGGAAAAATGTCTGCCACAGCTGGAAAACGCCGGCATGCTGCGCGCGCTGAAAAACCTGACTGACGAAGACAAAGCGGCGATCAAATACCTGAGCTTCCTGACCCTGAAGCCAACCATGTACATCGCCAACGTTAACGAAGACGGTTTCGAGAACAACCCGTACCTCGACAAAGTGCGTGAAATCGCCGCGGCGGAAGGTTCTGTGGTTGTTGCGGTTTGCGCGGCCGTTGAATCCGACATCGCCGAGCTGGACGACGCCGACCGTGAAGAGTTCATGGCCGAGCTGGGTCTGGAAGAGCCGGGCCTGAACCGCGTAATTCGTGCAGGTTATGAGCTGCTGAACCTGCAGACCTACTTCACCGCTGGCGTGAAAGAAGTGCGTGCGTGGACGATTCCTGTGGGTGCGACTGCGCCTCAGGCGGCCGGTAAGATCCACACCGACTTCGAGAAAGGCTTTATTCGTGCGCAGACTATCGCGTTTGAAGACTTCATCACCTACAAGGGTGAGCAAGGCGCGAAAGAAGCAGGCAAGATGCGTGCGGAAGGGAAAGATTACATCGTTAAAGATGGCGATGTGATGAACTTCCTGTTTAACGTCTGATTTGTTTTGAATGAAAAAAATCCACGCCTTGGCGTGGATTTTCATTCAGAGATAAACTCCCTCTTCTAATGAATTTTCAGTAAACACTGCTTTTGTAAAGGAAATTAGAACATCTGAACCTTGTTTTTTATATTTAACCTCGTAACTACCAGGTTCTAAAGTAATAAACTCGCCTGAAATAGCATCTGAATCATCTGGTTCCAGATCTCCGCCAGTGACATCCTCTCCCGCCCCTATGAAAACCTTTCCAGTAGGTACGTTTAAAAATAAAGAACCGGTATATTCACCAATGTCATTTTTAATATCAATTTTATAAGTACCATCATCACCAAGATTGAGAAATAATACATTCCCTTTATTTATTTCTTCAATTTCATCTTCTGGAAGACTCCACCAATCTGCATCATCATTAATCCTATGCTTTAATGACATCAAATCATAAATTACTAATGTTGCAGTATCCGTCTGTATATTAATGGATTTATTCATTTTACCCTCTACTGAAATATTATTTCACTGATGGCATCTCCGGGCTGAAGCCCCGCCTTTCTGCCTGCATTTTTCAAAGAACTACCGACACTTTTATTAATGGTTTCATTCAGCATTTGTAATCTTTGTGTAGGCGAACCTCCAACAATTAAATCAACAGGATGATCAGCGTTTAACTTACTTAGATCAGGTGCTGAGCCAAACATTTTTTCAAAGCGCGCAGAAACAGCCTGCCTGTAAGAACTTTGCAAAGATGAAATCCTAACCTCATGGGTGCCCGGAGACCAAACTAACTCTCCTCGTTGAGCCGCTCGGTTTAAGGCATTCATTTTTTTCATAAACTGTCTTTCAAGGAATTTTCTCTCAGTTGAAGACAGCTTTGTGCTGCTTAAAATCTTCGGTTTATTGACAGTTAAGCGGGTACCTCCAGAACACCTACTCAACCCCCACGGATCGATCCACCCCAGCGCATTCGGCGCATACTGGTAAAGATTTATCCCCCCCGCCAGCCCTATCGGATCCTGCTGCGTAAACCTTCCGCAGTCCGGGTCATAATAACGGAACAGATTGTAGTGCAGCCCTGTCTCACGGTCCAGGTATTGCCCCTGCATGCGCAGGTTCTGAGAATATCCTGATACCTGCGTCTCGCTTTCCCGCAGCAGCTTGCCCCAGGCGCTGTTCACCCCTTCCCAGCGCACCTGCCCTTCGACATCCGTCATCCGCTCCGGCGTGCCGTTGGGCTGGCAGTGGAACCAGAAAATCTCCGGGGCATCAACGCCGTCAATACGCGCCAGCGGGTCGTAGCTGTCCTGATCGCTGTAGACGTAGGTCAGCGGCACATCCCCGTGCACTTCCTGCAGCAGGCGGAACCCTTCCCAGACAAACCGGGTGGTGACCGGCTTGCCGGCTGGCTGTCCGCCCAGCATCTGGCGGCGCGTTTTGCTGATGCGGCGACCGAGCGGATCGTAGCGGAAGCTGACCTGCGTCTGCGGCTTTTTGCGATCCCGAGGCTGGCTGATGACTTCCGTCAAGCGATGTTCGCCGTCGTAGCGGTAGTGCCAGCGGATCTGGCCGTTATCCTTCTCCACGGTGCGGCCGTGGATGTCATAACGCCAGCGAATGCCGTTCAGCTGCGTCAGGCGGTTGTGCGTGACCTTCTCAGCAGAACCTTCCAGCGGGTTACCGGCTGCATCCCAGCGCCACTGCTCCTGACCCGGCAGCGTGCCGTCCTGAACGAGCAGGCGCCCGGCGCTGTCGTACTGCCAGCGGTACCAGCTGAACGGGTTATCGTCCCGCTCTTCGCGCACCAGATTATTGCGGTAGTCGTAATCCCAGCGGCGGGACCAGCGGCGCGGCGACGGGCGCTGCGCATTGCCGGTAAAGACGTCCCGGCGGTGCAGGCGCCCAAGACGATCGTACTCGCTGCGGGTGGTCAGCAGCCCCTGGGTGCGGCTGGTCTCCCGGTGGAGTTCGTCGCGGGTAAAGTCGGAGACCGACAGCTTATCGAGCGCAATGCTGAGCAGATGCCCGCTGCCGTAGTAGAACTGCTTCAGCTCGCGGCCATCGGGCAGCGTGACGGAGGTGCGGTTGCCCAGCGCGTCATACTCCCACGCCAGCTCACCGTGCTCGCCAGCTTCGCGCGTCACGCGACCAAGCGCGTCATACTCAAAGGCAAGTTCCTGCTCTGCCTCGGTGGTCCACGCGTCGGGTGAAAGCGCAGGATGCAGACCAATCCGGCTTAATAGCCCGGAAGGCGTGTAATGGTAGCGGGTCTGCCCTTCCGGCGTGGTGCGGGCGACCAGCTGGCCGCTCGCGCTCCAGGCGAAGGCGTGGGTGATAGCCTCCGGATGACCGGCGGCAAAGGTGCGCGCAATCGTGCGCCCGCAGGCATCATAGCGATACTGCGAGGCTACGCCATCGAGCCCCACCTCTTCCAGCAGCAGCGAGTCTGGCCCCCAGCGGAACTGATACGCTTCGCCGTTCTCGTTTTCCAGGGCAATCAGATGCCCGCGGCTGTCCCAGCGGCGGCGCACTTCTTCACCCTGCGTATTACGGGTGGCGATTAAGCGCCCCGCCTCGTCGTATCTGAACTCACTTTCTTTCCCGTCAGCGCCCGCATGCTTCACCGGCAGGCCACGTTCGTTCCATTTGAGCGATTCCGTCCAGCCTTCCGGGCGATCGAGCTGCACCGGACGCCCTGCGGCGTCGTAGCGGTAGCGCGTCTCTTCACCGTCGGCGCCAGTCTCAGCCACCAGCCAGCCCAGCGGATGATAGCGATAGCGGGTAATACGCCCGGAACAGTCCGTCGAACGGACAATCTGCCCGGCCTCGTTGTACTCCTGGTAGCGGCTGTTGCCAGCGGCATCGACCTCTTCAACGACCTGGCCAAACTCGTCCCGGCGCAGCTGCGTCGTCTGCCCCATCGGGTCCACAACGCGCTTGAGCCCGTGATGTTCGTCGTACCAGAACCGGGTGGCGCTGCCGTCGGCTTCGATAATGGCCGCGGGAAGCGCGCGGTGCTCTAGCCAGGTGGTGGTGCGGGTATTGCCGTCGGCATCGGTCTCCTGCACCCGGTTGCCCATCTCGTCGTAGACGAAGGTGACGGCGTTGCCGAGCGGATCGATGCGACGCGTGAGAAGCTCGTTATCATCCCACTCGTAGCGCCAGTTTTCACCGCGCTCGTCAACGTAGCGGACAATCAGATTCTGCGCGTTCCAGTAGTGGCGGCGCGTCTGACCATCGTAGTGCTCGACGGTCGTCAGCCCGGCGGCTAAATCATAGCTAAAGCGGCAGCCGTCGCCGGTGCTGGTGCGGTTTTCCACCACGCGCCAGTGGTCGAATTTTTGCCAGCGGTATTCGCTCTCCAGCCCGCCCGGCATCCGGTGCCAGACCATCAGGCCGTGGTCGTTGTAACGGTATTCACGCGTCACCACGCCGGAGGCGTCCGTCGCGCTCGCCAGCTGGCCGCGCGCATCGTAGCCCCACTGCATCAGCGGCCAGGCTTGGTTGCCGTCGAAATGGCTGGCAGCGGTAACGCGATGGGGGAATCGTTCATCTTCATAGCGCAGGGTGACGTCTATCGCCCGCGGCTCGTCGTGAAGACCAACCAGCCTGCCGTGCTCGTCCCACTCCGTCAGCAGCGCGTTGCCGTATTCGTCGCTAAGGGAGGCCAGACGCAGGATGGAGGGATTCGCCCGTGTCGGTTTATACAGACGCCACACCGCACCGTCATCGTCGGCAATCGCCACGTCGCCGTTCTCATTGCGGCGGATAATGATGCCTTCGCTGATGCTGTAAAACGCGCGGTCGACAGGCGGCAGTTCAAAGCTCAGCTCGCGCCCGGTTTCGTCGAACCAGGTCGCATGGTTATCTTCCAGCGTCAGATAGCTGTCAAAAGTCGTTGCCCAGCCCAGGCCGAACAGCCCTTCGCGGGTAGTCAGGCTGTTGTAGCTACGCTGCCAGCGAAGCGGAAAGCGCCCCGGCAGCGAGAAGTCGAGCTCATCGTCGTCGTTCAGCACCTTCACGCCAGTGGCGGCGTGGACCGGGTGCGAGGAGCCAAACACGGCGTTGACCGCCATATCCGCCAGCATCCCGCCGCCGGCCGCGGCCAGCGCGCAGGGCATGTTTTTCAGGATCTTGCCCGGACGCCCGCGCAGCAGGGAGAGCGCAATCATCCCCAGCGCCAGACCCGGCGTTTTACCGCTTTTGATATCGCGGACCGTAAGCGTGTCCCCGCCGATGATCACGTTCGGGGAGACGTCGTCGGAAACGGTGCCTTCGCAGGTGGTGCGATCTTTCGCACGCACCGCGGGCTGCCCGTTGATAAAGACGCTTTTGGAGCCTTCCGCCAGATACTGCGGCCCGGAGTGTTTTTCACACGCCACCTTATCTTCTTCCAGCGGCGAGGTTCCCGCGGCGGCTGAGGCCACGCTCGGCTGCCACATTTCGCTGCCAAACTGTCCGGCGGCGGAAAGCAGCATGCCCGCGTAATCGGCAAAGCTGCCCGGCGACTGCGGCTCAGGGGACGGGGTATCGGCGGGCGTGAGCGTGCCTGCCGCGCGTGCGGCGGGGATTGCGTTGGTCAGAACGTTATTTGAACCGGTGGTGATTTTACCCGCAGGTGACGGCGGGAAAAGCGCATTGCCTAATCCTTCCGCGGCGTTGCTGATATCGTCGGTAATACCCGCCACGTTCGCCAACACGCCACCGATAATCCCGCTTAACAAACAGCTGGATCCAATTGCCGCCACGCCTGCGGCGGCAGCACCCGCACCGAGTAGAGGCGCGGCAGCCGTTGCCGCCAGCCCCACTGCCGCACCGATCACCGCATAGGCGGCACCTTCCGCCACAATGCTGGTGATATCAGCAAAAATGCTGGAGTGAATAATCTCGTCGCCCTTACGGGCCGCGTTGTTATCGCTCATGCCTTACACATTCCGGTTGTCGTTTAGCGTCAGACTCTGCTTAAGCGCGCTCCAGCACACCTCGTCCTCTTCGGTAAAGGCTCTTAATGCCGAGAGGGTAAAAATCATCAATACCGGTTTGCCCGGCGTCTGCACGGCCAGCTGTTTTTGCCACAGGCGCTGTCCGTTACGGTCAAACGTGGTCTCAACTTCCAGCCCGTTAATTTTTCCGTCAGGCCCGGCGTTTACGTTCCGGAATTCGCTCTGGGCGATCTCACCCATCTGAGGACGCAACACATCCCACTGGCGGTGAAACTCTTGTTCGTAGTCGCTGCCATCGAGAATCACGCCGCGGCTGACCACCACGGACAGCCCGCTTTCGTCATCGCGAATAATGTTCATGCTGTTATCCTGCCAGGCAGCAGGAAAAAGGGAAAATGAACCTTCCTGGAGGGTGTATTTCATAAGTTAACTCGGGATGATTAATATTGAGAGAAACAAAAAGGCCAATCCATGTTGGCCCTTTGGCTGGCTGTTTTATTATTTACGCCATTGACCTGATTGTTCGACTAAAACATGGCTGCCTTTGCTGACAACCAATTTCACGGGTGCATAAGTCACGGTATAAGCGATCTCGCCATTCTTGTAGGTTGAGCCGATTATTTTACCTGCGGAGTCGTGCAACGTTTTTCCCCTTAAGGAGATCGTACTGTTATCGCTTTTGCGCACGCCGAGATAGACCATCTGATCACATTCGCTATCAAAATGACCGCACTTATTTATAAGAGAAATAGCGAACCTTTCGGTGTCCAGTTTTCTGGTTTCAGCGTTTTGAACCGAAGCGGCTTTTCGTAACGTATAACGCTGCGGAGCATAATCATTTCCTTTTTGCGGAGGCGTTACCAGACGCCATTCCATTTCACTCCCCTTTATTTCCAGAACAGCCCGTCCGCCTGCGCCGCCAAACGATGAGTCGAACTCTACGTTCGCACGGTTTCCCGCGATCGTACCGCTAAGATTATGCTCATCATCTTCCGGGCAGTCGATGCGGTTTCCTCTCTGGGAGATATAGCAATAAGACCCGGTGATACGGTTGCCTGATTCAGCTAACTGCAGGGTTAACGTCGAGTCGTTGCCAACCCCGCCTGCCCAAACCCCGTCAAACGCAGGTCTCGATTGGCTGTTCGCTGCAAACTGCATCGTATTGAACCTGGCGGCCCATTGCTGAATATCGGCATTAATCGGCTGACTATTATCAGATGACTGGTAATGGATAACGTTTGATTCTGGAACCACCCAGGCCGCGAAGATTTTGCCGTCAGGATTGATAACCAGCGCTGAGGCATTTTCCTGGTAGAGATCCTTTAGCCAGCCCTCAACAAACAATCCTCCACCTAAAGTGGTATGCGGTTCACCGAAGACATCAAAGTTATCAATAAAGTCCTGGTAATGATTTCCCAGCGTTTTCCTGAGAATGCCTGTCACTTCGCTATCATTAACGATGCGACTTACCGTATTGAGCTTATTGTATTGCGATAATTCAAGCGCGGTTGACGTTTCAACGACGCCAGCCAATAAAGCCGCGCACAATGCGGATGCTAAAAGTTTATTGGACATAATTTACTCTGAAGAACCATTATCGTAATTCATTGTTATTTTCACAACGTTGCCGCCCTTCATCTCAAAAGAGAGTACTTTTTTACCCAACGCATAGGAAACCCACTGGGTCCCTGAATCATTTTCAACAAGGCCATTGCCGTATGCGTTGTTCAGCTCTCTGGTTGTTGAACCCACATGGACACCCCGCGGCGTTGCGAAGTCTTCGGCAGTCAGCGTAATCTGCGACACGATATAATCATCAACGCTTCGTTCAGCTTTATCCCACCAGAGATTGGAACTGAATATTTCTAACCCAGCCCTTTGATGCTGGTAGAATTTATAGTTCGTTCCGTCAAAAGGAACCTCACCGACAAAGTTGCCTTCCCACGGCACATCAATTTTACCGGCACTATCAGGAGACCATCGGTCGCCCAATGCGACAGGCTGGTCTTTGATCTGCACAGAAAAATCCCGTTTTGTCAGAACGGGAGGCATCACCTGAGCCAAAACCACATTGCTGCCGAGACAGGTAAGCATCAGGGCAGAAAAAAGAAATGTCGGCGTGTGTTTTTTCACGTTAATCGTCATTTATTGAATGTGTATTGCTATTATCATCCAGAAGAAACCGCCAGGACATGAGTGCAGTATTTCTTAGTCTGCGCTAATGACGACTGAACCCAGACAGTGAGGATTTTTCACGGTGAAACTGAAGCTCACCTTTTGTCCATTCATATCTTTTCGGGCTATATAGCTGGTCACTTCGTTCTCCGAACGGCCGCGCGGATAATCAGTTAACCTCAACTGCGGATAGCGCTTTTTAACGGTATCAAGCGTTATGCATTGACCTGAGGAGGGTGAAAAATTCAGTAAAGGCGCCATGCCGTCGTTATCTTTGCTTAAACGTAACTCAATTGCGGTTATGTTCGTCCCATCAGCGAGTTTGATATCGTCGGCATTGTAGAAATTGATATATTCATTTTGCCTGGTCATCTTAAACGATAACGGCGCATTACTAAGGGTTGTAACGGATAACGTCTTAAGCGATGCACTCATCCCGGAAATGAACATCCAAAGATCCTTTTTCTGAGCGTCTCCTTCAGCCATTCCCGTCGTTAATAATGCGATAAGTACCGCACCGGCCTTACTCATCTTTTGGCGTAAATTTCGCCTGCACCGCCGCATCAATATCCCCTTTATGCCCCGATCCCGGCGCCGTCGTGCCCGGCTTGGTTCCCGACGTGTTCAGATGCAGCTTACCGCCCGTAGTGATATACCCATCCCCCTCGACAAAGAAGTTAAACTCTTTGCCGATCAGGTTAATCTTGCCGTTCGCGTTGAGTTCAATGGCGCTCTCACCAGAGACCAACCGCAGCTTCGTCCCGGAAGCGATAACATACTGCTCCACCGCCGCATCCAGCTTACCTTTCCCCGTCAGGATCTCGGTGCCACCTTTCACGGCCTGGGTCTGATTCGCTTCCACGCGATGCAGTTCGTTTTTCTTCACGTAATGGCTGCGCGCTCCGCCGACGCTGTGCGTTTCATCATTTTTAACGCTGGTGTCCATGTTACGCTCGGCCTGGATCCACACCTGCTCTGCACCCGCTTTATCCTCAAACCGCAGGGCGTTGGCATTGTCCACGGAACCGTCTTTTGTGCGGCTCATAAAGCCCATCTGCGTCGCCGCAGCCGGCAGCGCCCACGGCGGCATGCTCGCGTCGTTGTACACGCGACCGGTAATGATCGGACGGTCCGGGTCGCCGTTGATAAAGTCCACCACCACCTCATCGCCCACGCGCGGGATCTGCACCCCGCCGTAGCCCTGGCCCGCCCACGCGCTCGACACGCGCACCCAGCAGGAGCTGGTGTCATCGCCCTTCGCCAGACGGTCCCAGTGGAACTTCACCTTCACCCGGCCGTATTTGTCCGTCCAGATACTCTCGCCCTTCGGCCCCACCACTTTCGCCGTCTGCGGGCCGTAGGTGCGCGGCCACGCCGTGCTCTGCGCCGGACGGTAGGCCACCGACGCAGGAATGACCGTGAAATCGGTCCGGTGAATGGTCTCCCCCTCGCCGCTGGCATAGCGGTTCTCTTCGAGGTGGTAACCCGCGGCAGTGACCAGATACTCTCCGTTGTCGCTGAAGAACGGCGCGTTGGTTAAGGTGAAGGTGTGCCCGGGCGCAATCCCCGCCGCCGTGGCGGTGGCCTGAATCTGCTGATGCTCAACCTGCCAGCGCTCCTGACGAATGCGGGCATAGAACTCCCCGTGCCCCTTGTCCACAAAGCGACCCGGCCAGTCGTACACGTCGATGCTGCCTGGCTTCGGCGACGCCGGGTTCTGCTGGGCCTGGAACAGCCACGCGTTCGGCTTGCGGAAGTCATAGTCGTCGAGGCTGTAAATCCCCGGCGTCACGCTGTCCTCCAGCGCCCACTGGCTGATGCCCTCTTCGTCCGTACTGCCGCCTGACGGCGTCTGGTGGTAAGGAATGACCTCATAGCCGCTGAACGGCTGGTACTGCGTGGCGGCGTCGGTGAGCACCAGAGTGTGCTTGTCCGCCTCATGGCGGAAGTGATACGCAATCCCCTCCAGCTCCATCAGACGGCTGATGAAGTCCAGGCTCGACTCCTGATACTGCACGCAGTAGTCCCACACCCGGTAGCTGCCGGTGAGTTTGTCCTCAACGTTGACCTGATGCTCACCCAGCAGGGTTTTCACAATCTGCGGCACCGTCTGGCCCTGGAAGATACGCAGGTTACGGTCGCGCTTCATTGGCCACAGGTCCGGCTCCACCGTCAGCTGGTACACCGCATAGCGGGTGCCCGTCAGCTCAACGGCGCT
>NZ_JFHW01000029.1:0-57284 GCF_000612205.1 Enterobacter sp. 5-4
ACGTCAGCAGATTCTGCGTCGGGATGGTCACCGTGACCGGCTGGCCCAGCAGCTTACTGCGGTCAATGCGTGCGTCCGTGCCGAGCACGGTCAGCGTCAGCGCGAACGACTCGGACATCGCCTCTCGGCCCGTCAGTTTCCAGAACAGAAGCCCCTCCACCGGGAGCTGAACGGTAATTCGGTTGAGCATAATCTTTATTCCATCTAGCTTATGCGATGCAGATAAGAGGTTCTGCATCTGTGATAAAGCGTCATTCAAGAAAGGGGCTTTTCCCTCTTGATCATCCAAAAAACAAGAGAGTAGATTTTCAGTGACTCTGATGTGACAAATAAACCTACATTCAACCAGATGTTTGAAAAATCAAACATACTTACTAAAAGAGGGAACAATGAGACCGAACATCTGAATGAAATCAAGCGAAATAATTCCTGAGCGAGTGCAAGTTTAACCGCTCCGATCTTTCGCTTGAAGAATAAACAGGCCGAAGTACACAAAGAGAGTAATAAAAGTAAGTCAAGCACAAAAAAAAGCATGACCAAAATGCTGAAACCATCACCTGCATAATAATGCAACGAATCACTAAACGCTTTTGCGTCAGAAATGAATGGAATTCTGTGCTGGCGAACTGAATTCACGCAATAAAGCAATATTGCGAGAAGATCCATACTTCCCCAGAAATACCATAGATGGCTATTTAAATGAGCGAGCTTGTTTTGTGTACGCCCGTTATTGTTATTTAAAAAAATGGGGGAGCACATATTGGCTTCAACTCAACCCTCCGGGTTAGGAATAAATTCAAAACGCACAAACAGGAGAGACAATCTTCTCGTACTCCTTTGAATGAAGCCTAAGACTTCAAAGATCGTACACTTCCATAGTCTCCCCTGTTTATATTCCTACGGATTCACCAGCCAGGTGCCCGGCTTGGTAATATCCAGCGTCTGGCCACGCGTTCTTCCGTTGCCCTGCAGTTCAATCTTCGCCTCACCAGCCGGCAGCTTGAGCGATGCATAGCCGTTGGTTCCCGGGCGCAGCGCTTTTGGCTCGCCGTTCACTTTCAGCGTTTCGCCGTCGAGGATGCGGATATAGACCAACGCAACAGGACTCGCGGCAGGCGGTGGCGTCTGCTGTGCCGTCGCCGGTTCGCTCACCTTCACCGTTTCTGGCTTCACGTCTGGGGCGTTCGCGGCGGTTTCGGTTGGACGCGTCTCTGCCGGTGCCTGCGCAGCCTGCTCTGGCGCATCTTTGCCGCCGCTAAACAGCATCGCGCCAGCGACAACGCCGACCAGCACGCCTGCGGCAACCATGCCTGGGATCCTGTAGCGACGCCAGTCGAGCAGCGACGCCGGCTGTTCTTCCTCCACCGGTACCAGCATGGTGCCGGGCTTTTTCGCCGTCAGCACGTCGTTAATCCCGGCGACCGGCATCTCTATCAGCGCGGCGAACTCATCGATGGACTGTGGACGGTCCTCCATGTGCAGCGCCAGCGCGCGGTCAATGGCCTGCAGCAGCGGAATGGAATAGCCCTGCGGCATGATTTCCACCAGCGGTTTGCAGGTATCCTGAATCGAGCGCACCACGCTGACCGGGGGCGGAGAACCCACAATTAGGGTACGCAGCACGGCGCCGAGGGCGTAAATGTCCGTCCACGGGCCCTGCTCGCTTTCGTTGTCGTCGGTGTACTGCTCAATCGGCGCAAAGCCCGGGCGCAGCATGGTTTCCGTTTCGTCGGAAAGGTTACCGATGGTGCGGCGCGCGGAGCCGAAATCGAGCAGCACCGGCAGGCCGTTATCCTGGATCTGGATGTTATCCAGAGAGATGTCGCGGTGCAGGTAGCCTTCGTCGTGGATGGTCTTGATCGCACCGAACAGCATCGGCAGCGTGCGGCGGATCCAGGCTTCGTTGATCAGCTCCGGCTTTTCCTCGCGCAGGCGCGAAAGCGTGGTGCCGCTGTAAAACAGCGTCCCCATGTAGGCCGTGTCGTTTTGCACCCAGAAACGCAGGACGTGCAGCAGGTTCGGGTGGTTAAAGCGCGCCAGCAGACGGGCTTCCTGGATAAAGCTGTTCAGGCCCGCGGAGAACGCTTTGCCAAAGCGCTCGCTGCGCAGCACCAGGGTCATGTCGTCGCCGCGTACGGCGAGCGAGGAAGGCATAAATTCTTTGATAGCGATAGTGCGTTCGAGCTGGTGATCCCACGCGCGATAGACAATGCCAAAACCGCCGCCGCCGATCACCTCTTTGATTTCAAACTCGTTGAAGCGGTACCCGACCGGGAGCGCGTTTGGGACAGTCCGATTGTTATCATTATCCGTCATCTTTTACAGTTCTCTTGATGATTATTACGCGGCAAACTGACAGTGAAACTCGCCCTGCTCGCAGGTGACGTGCAGACGTCGGTACTGTTCGTCGCTGCGGCTGGCGGTAAGTAAGATCTGGCTCATCTGAGGCAGCAGGGTGTTGGTCAGAATAGCATCCACCATGCGGCCGCCGGACTCCACCTCGGTGCAGCGCTGAACAATCTGTTCCACCACGCTGTCGTCAAACTCAGAAATAATGCTGTGATTCTCCTCCAGACGACGCTGAATGCGCTTGAGCTGCAGGCGAACAATCTGCCCCAGCATCTCGTCGCTGAGCGGGTAGTAAGGCACCACCAGCAGGCGACCCAGCAGCGCCGGTGGGAACACCTCCAGCAGCGGCTGGCGCAGCGCGCCGCTTAAGGCCTCAGGCTCCGGCATGAGGTCCGGATCGGCGCACATGGCGCTAATCAGCTCGGTGCCGACGTTGGAGGTCAGAATAATAATGGTGTTGCGGAAATCAATGTGGCGCCCCTCGCCGTCTTCCATCCAGCCTTTGTCGAAGACCTGGAAGAAGATCTCGTGGACGTCCGGGTGCGCTTTCTCAATTTCGTCCAGCAGCACGACGCTGTATGGACGGCGGCGGACGGCCTCGGTTAATACCCCGCCTTCACCATACCCTACGTACCCCGGAGGCGCACCTTTTAAGGTGGAGACGGTGTGCGCTTCCTGGAACTCGCTCATGTTGATGGTGATGACGTTCTGCTCGCCGCCGTACAGAGATTCGGCGAGCGCCAGCGCGGTTTCGGTTTTACCGACGCCGGACGGACCGCACAGCATAAAGACGCCCACCGGCTTGTTCGGGTCGTCCAGCTTCGCCCGGGAGGTTTTCACGCGGCGGGCAATCAGGTCCAGACCGTGACGCTGGCCGATAACGCGCTGGTTCAGCGTGTCGGCAAGGTTGAGTACCGCGTCGATCTCGTTTTTCACCATCCGGCCCAGCGGGATCCCGGTCCAGTCAGAGACGACCGCGGCGACCACGTTTTCATCCACCGCGGCAAACAGCAGCGGCTCGTCTCCCTGTAAGGCGTTCAGCGCCTGCTGCTGCTCCGCCAGCTGGCCGCGCAGCTCGGCGGTATCTTCTTCGCCCGCCGCGAACAGCGCGGCGCGCAGGCGGATAATCTCCTGCACCAGGCTGCGCTCTTCTTCCCAGCGCCGGGCCAGGGCTTCGCGTTTTGTCTCATACGCGTCGCGTTCTGCGCGTAATGCCGTGACGCGCTCGGCGTCACCCGCCCCCACGCGCGCTTCGCGTTCTGCGATCTCAATTTCCACGTCAAGCGCAGCAAGGTGGCGCAGGCAGTCTTCCAGCTGCGCAGGCGGCGCGCTCTGGCTCACCGCGACGCGGGCGCAGGCGGTGTCGAGCAGCGCAACGGCTTTGTCCGGCAGCTGACGCGCCGGGATGTAGCGGTGGGACAGCTTCACCGCCGCGCTGACCGCTTCGTCGAGCAGCAACACCTGGTGGTGCGTCTCCAGCGGCGACACGGTGCTGCGCAGCATCAGAATGGCTTTCGCTTCGTCCGGCTCGTGAACCTGCACCGTCTGGAAACGACGGGTCAGCGCCGGGTCTTTCTCAATGTACTTTTTGTATTCTGCCCAGGTGGTGGCGCCGATGGTGCGCAGCTGGCCGCGCGCCAGGGCTGGCTTCAGCAGGTTCGCCGCATCGCCGGTCCCCTGCTGGCCGCCTGCGCCAATCAGGGTGTGGATCTCATCGATAAACAAAATGATCGGCGTGGGGCTGGACTGGACTTCGTTAATGAGCGCCTGCAGACGGGCTTCAAACTCGCCTTTCATGCCTGCACCGGCCTGCAGCATACCGATATCCAGCAGCCACAGCTGAATGTTCTGCAGCGGCTCCGGCACGTCGCCGTCGGCGATACGCAGCGCCAGCCCTTCCACCACCGCCGTTTTCCCGACTCCGGCTTCCCCGGTCAGCAGCGGGTTGTTCTGACGACGGCGCATCAGGATATCGACCATCTGGCGGATCTCCTCGTCGCGCCCGACGACCGGGTCAATCTTCCCTTCCCGGGCGCGGGCGGTCAGGTCCTGACCGTACTGGGCCAGCGTCCCCTGAGCAGCCGGTACTGCACCCGCCGGTGCGTCGACAGCGGCAGCGGCCTGCTGCGTCTCTTTGCTGTTGGCGCAGATGGTATCGAACTGCTCAATCAATACCTCGACGTTAAGGCGGGTGAACTGCGCCGAAATGCTTTTCAGCACGTTGGCCAGGTTCCAGGTTTTGAGTATGCCGATCAGCAAATGGCCGCCGCGAATGCGGCTGACGCCAAACTTCAGCGAGCCGAAGACCCAGGCGCGCTCCACGGCGCTGTCGATATGCTCGGAGAGATCGGAAACGGAACTCGCCCCGCGCGGAAGCACATCCAGCGCGGCAACGATATCGCGCGTCAGCTGCTGCTCGTCGAGGGCAAAGTGGCGGATGACCTGCTGCAGATCGCCATCCTGCTGCTGCATCAGCTGATGCAGCCAGTGCACCAGCTCAACATAGGGGTTGCCGCGCAGCTTGCAGAACGCAGTGGCGCTTTCCAGAGAGGTAAATAACAGCGTATCCAGTTTGCCGAAAAGCACGGCACGGCTAATTTCTGACATGTTAGTTTCCATTAACAATGATTCGGTATACGGAAGGATTACCGCTCTGCGCGATACACCAGATCGCCGCGCGGGACAGGCTGCGGCTGAAGGCCCAGCCAGGTGTTATAGCCTAATCGCCCATTGCTGCCGAGCGTGGCGCCCTGCACCGCGTCTGCGCGCAGGATCACCCGCGTTTCCCATTCAAACTCCACGCCGGCGTACTGACGCACCCAGTCGCGCAGCTCGGTGACCCACGCTTCACCCGGCAGAAAGCGGTTGTACTCCTCCGCGCTCAGCGGGCCAATCTCGATGCGAAACTTATGCTGCACGTCGCGGACGGCGACGCCGAGAAAGGCGGATTCACCCATGCGCGGCATGCGGCGTCCTGCTCCCAGCTGCGCTTGCTCGCGCGTGGAGAGCGGCATCCACTGCGGCACGTTGCTGACCAGTTTGACCGGCGCCTTAAAATAGCTGCGCAGGATCTTCTCCAGCCCCTCCGGATCCCGCCCATGACGGGTCAGGTGCCCGGCGTGGGTAAAGCGCGCGTGCGCGCTCAGGCTGCCGTTGTCCATCTGACCCGGCTGGCCCATCCCAATCAGCGACGCCAGATAGCCCTCAAAGCGCTTGTTATCGGCGCGGTCCAGCGAGACGGTGGGCTGCGCATCCGCCCAGGCGCGGTAAAACAGCAGCGCCAGACGATGGTGGAACAGATCGGCAAACGCGCTCAGGCTGGTGTCCTGATGATGATAAATACGCTCGCGGGCGTACTCGGTCATGTGGACAGGCAGCGGGCCGTTCGGGCCAAACAGGCCGAAGCTGAGGATAGACACCTCATGCAGCCCGCTCTCTTCCCGCTGACGCACCCTGGCCAGCGTCGACGGAGCAAAACTCATCGACGGCTGCTGGCCGATGCGCAGCGGTTCAAATTTTGGCAGCGGCGCGCGGCCCAGCGGGTAGCGCTCGCCGCCCTGGGCATCAATGCGCCTTAACAACTGAAACAGATCGTAGCGCCAGGGCGTCTCGCGGACGCCGTGCCAGAACGCGTCCGGCAGCTTCGTCAGGCGATGCACGCGCAGCGGTGCAGTGGCGGCGTCACTCATATCAGCGCCCTTTTACCCATGCGCGGCGCCCAGTAGCCAATCTCGCCGCGCTGCTGACTCTTCAGGGTGAACTCGGTAAAGCTGTTGATGGAGACCAGGCGGGCAAAGAGGCGCTCCATCACGCTGCCAAAGAGCCACGGACTGGCCCCCGAAAAGGCTCGCTCATCCACCGTCAGGGTAATGCCGATCCCGCGGGCGAACACCACCGGGCCGGGTTCAGGCACGCGGCGGTGAACCGGCTCCAGCACGCAGTGGCGAACGCCCTCCACCTGACGCGCCACAGGCGTTTCGGCCAGGTTGGCGTACAGTCCTAACAGCTGACGCAGCGCGGCCGCCCCCTCCTCATTGTCACTGTCCATCAGGCTGAGGTAGTTCATCTGCAGCTGGCTGATAAGCCGCCAGGTGCTGAACCCTTCTGCCAGCGCCGGACGCGGCGGCGTCGGCCCTTTACGCAGGGTGAGGGATTTCACCGGCATGGAGTCAGCCATAATGAACTCCCCGAGCTCCTGCTGCAGCATCAGCGGCAGGTCACGGCTGGTGCAGAGCACCTCCGCAGAGATATAGCGCAGATTTTCCTGCCACGGCGCGTGCTGTTCATCCACCAGCGAGACGAAGACCTCCGAGCCGATATAGCCGGTACGGGTGCCGTAGCGCAGCGCGTGCTCGGACAGCACGCGCTGCTCGCGTCGCAGGGAAAAATAGGCCCCGTAGTTGCCCGCATCGCCGCTCCAGGTGCTCCAGAACGGACGAAACGTCTGGTCATCACGCTGGCCGTCCGCGCTGCCATAGATTTTTTTTACCGCGTAGATTTCATAATCCAGCGGACGGATGTTATCGACCACCAGATGGTATTCATGCTGACCGTCATTTAGCTTCTGCCGCGCCGCAACTTTCGGGAAAAGGTTGATGACCGGGGTGCAGTGCAGCGCCAGATGGCTGGCATCGACCACGCGCTCCAGCTGTTCATCCGACTTATCCAGCAGGATGAAGATGTCGAAGGCTTTTTCTTCTTCACAGCGCTGGATCAGCGTGCTCAGGCCGCTGAGGCTAATGAAGCGGAAACGGGCCGGAAACGCGAAATACTCCTGCAGCAGGCGATAGCCGTCAAAGTTGCGCAGATCGTCCGGCAGCAGCGCCTGGTCAGGCTCAAATCCCTCCTGGCGCAGCGCGTCCGTCGCCAGCAGCTGTCGCTGCGGCTGCGGGCTGACCGTCTGACAGACGATCCCGGCGTGGTGCTCCATCACCAGCTCCAGCAGCTTCAGCGCCTCGATATCCGGACCGGCGAGGAAAAACTCAAGACGGTCGAAATCCAGGTGCCCGAGATGTTGCGGGCCGTCGCAGGCGATGCGGATCCGCAGGGCGCTGCCGATCCCCCGCTGGCTCAGACCCAGCTGTGCGAGCGGCAAATCGGCAGGGACTCCGCCCAGCTCAACCTTGTCGATTTTCAGCGGCAGCAGGTTGACCTCGTGCGCCGTGGTATAGCTGCAGGTCACGCCGGTTTTTTTCAGCGCCAGGCTGTCCATCATGGTACCGCGCGGCACGATGAAGCCCTTGCTCAGGTCGCCCCGGCTGCTGTCGGGCAGAATCTCCGCAATCGCCATCGACGGCGTGGGCGCAAGATAGTTCGGCGCAATCATCTCCAGCAGACGCTGGGAGAAGCGCGGAAACTCCGCGTCCATTTTCATCTGCACGCGGGAGGTCAGGAAGGCGAACCCTTCCATCAGACGTTCGGTATACGGGTCCGCCACGTCGATGCCGCGCATGCCCAGCCGTCCGGCGACTTTCGGGTAGCGTTCGGCAAACTCGGCCCCCATTTCGCGCAGGTAGGCCAGCTCACGGTTGTAGTATTCGAGCAGTTTACTTTCCATGATTACCCCGCATCTTTCAGTTCAAAATGGCCGTTTTCCAGATCGACATCGGTGCGAAACAGAAACTCCAGCGGGTACGGCACGCACCATAAACGCCCTTTGATCTCGATGGAGAGCACGTTGTGCAGATCCAGCGAGGAGGTATCCGACACGCAGCGGACCTGCAGCCCCTGCGGCAAAATGCGTGGTTCAAAATTGATGATGGCCTCGGTGAGCTTGCGCTGAATGTCGTGCCATTCGATGTCCGACATTCTTTTCCCGGCCAGGGGCGCGACGCCGAAGTTAACCACCGAGCGGCTCACGTGCGGTAGCGCGCTTAAATCGCCGGAGGCATCGTGGTTGATGGTATTAAACAGCCACTGCAAATCGCGCAGCACATTGCGGCGCAGGGCGGCGTGGGTGATCAGATTGCTGTTGGCCGACTCACGCTTTTTTTCCGGGTCGTTATCAGTGAGGCGATCGAGCAGCGAGGGCTGCATTTTGTCGCGCGCCCCCACCTTCTCCTGCCTGCTGCGGGCTTGCCAGCCGCTGCGCAGCAGATCGCCTTCGCCAGCGGGATTACTCATCGGCTCCATCCGTCGCAAACGTCACGAGGCTTAACGACAGCAGCGGGCTTTCGCTTTGCTCGCTCAGCCAGGCCTTCTGGCCCTGGCCTTCATACAGCGTGCCGTCAGTATCGAGCGGGTGCCAGTCGGTGGTGCGCCCCAGTTTAACCGCGTCAGAGGCATCGGCCGCAAACGGGTAACGCGCCGGGATCTGGCACACCTGCTCCGTCCCGTCCGTCAGGCGCACCAGCGCGTGACGCCAGACCAGGTCGGTCACGCTGGCAGGCGCCTGGAAACGGATCTCCGCGATAGCGTTAAACGGCAGCCAGAAATAGCGCCCGTTGACGATGGTTTCGCACACCGGGCCGAGACGGGCATCGCCGTCCATCAGCCAGTCAAAGACCTGCGTCTCCTCGTTTTCGAGGGTAATCTGGCCGGGGGTGGCCTGCGCCTGCTCAAGGGCTTCCAGACGCAGCGCCTGCGCGCGCTCGCCCTCCTCGCTCAGCGCCGCCGCAAGGGTGGTTAGCCACGGCCACTGGGTTTCAGGCATCGCCGGACGCGCCTGTCCCGCCATCACCTGCGCGCGCTGCAGCTCGCCCTGAATGGACTGCTCCAGCAGCGTGACGGTGGGTTTCGCCTGCGGCTTCAGCGCCAGCCAGCTTTTCAGCTGGGTCAGGGCACGCGTCCAGTTGCCGCTAAGGGTTAAGAACTGCACGAACGCGGCGCGGAGGTCGGCATCCGCCGGACGAGCTTTGATTTCTGCTTCCAGACGCGCGAGCGCGTCGTTGAGCGACTCACCCGCCAGGTGTTGATAGAGCGTATTCATCGCCATTCCTTAATTTGCCGCGCGCCATGCGCCAACGGCCGGATCGCGCAGCTGAGGACGCAGGGTGTCAATCAGCACGATATTCAGCGGGGTGCCGGGTGCCACCCAGGCGCTCCAGGTTTTTTTCACCGCGGCGATACGCGCCTGCAGCTTTGCATCGTCGCTGGCGGTTTCACGGGAGATCTCCACCGCGACGGTGCCGTTGCTCTTCCAGCTGTTCAGGGTGCTGTCGTAAGGCAGGATCATCCAGCTCTGGTCGCTGTTTGGGGTGCTGAATACCATGCGCTCTTTGTTGACGGAGGTGATCAGCGCGTTTTCCGGGTCGGCGCTCTGATTCAGCCCGGTGACCGGGAAGCCATGAATGTACGTTACCGCCATCTCTTTCTGCCCGCCGTTGCGGGACTGCGACACAACGGTGTGTCCGCTCAGCCAGCTGCCATTCCCGCAGCGGGTGGTGTCAGAATCCGAAATGAAGAGCGCCGGTGCAGAGGCGCCCCCTTCCCAGAAGGTGCGCAGGTGGCAGCCGTCCTGCAGGGTAAACTCCTGCCACGGCGTACGGTCGGCGGCAACGGTACGGGAAGCCACGTTCTGATCGGGCGGCAGTAACGCGCCGCTGGCTGGGGTGGCGGTGACGGTCGCAGCAGGCGCGGCCTGCTCCTGTTTCACCACCAGCGCCCAGTCCTGCGCTTTGCCTGCCGTGCCCTGCGCCAGCGTGGTACCCGCCGGATCGTTGAGCGTCCAGCTGAGTTTATTGACTTTACTGCACTGGTGTTCCAGCAGCGCGCCAAGACGCGGCACAAAGTTCTCCAACACGGAGACGTCTTTCTTGCCGTTCGCCACAATGCGCAGCGCCACCTCAGGCTTACACCAGCTCTGCGGCGTGTTGTCTTTGATGTTGTCGATCCAGATATCCAGCTTCTGCGCAGGAGACTGCACGATGCGGAAATTTTCAGCCTGCGCGGTAGAGGTCGCCGCCAGAAGTGCCAAACCCGATAGCCAAAGTTTCATATCGTTCCTTGTGTGTCTAATCAGTTCCGCAGGGAAGAAATTGTGCTGCGTCAGAGAGGGTGTGCAGCAAAGTGGTGTCCTGAGGGTTGCCCATCCATACCGCCAGGGCAGTATAGTTATCCTGGGCATTCCCCTCCTGCTCGCCATTCTTTTGAATGATTTGGTTCATTAAGGTCAGCCACTCCTGCGGCGTATTCACCATATGCAGCGACTGCTTCATTTGCTCTTCGCTGACGCCGTGCCAGAACCCGTCGGTGCAGAGTAAAAAGGCATCACCGTCTTCAACCTGCACCACGTCGCTGTAGCTCGCTTCCGGCCCGCCGTTTTCAATTCCCAGCGCCAGATAGAGCAAATTGCTGTTCAGGTTGTCGGTCTGGTGCCCGGCATCTTTCATCTGCTGCACCAGGCTGTGGTCGGTGGTCACATGCCACAGCCATCCCCGGCGGAACAGGTACAGGCGGCTGTCTCCGGCATGGGCCCAGTAGGCCAGCCCGTAATCACGGTCAATGAACAGGCTAACCAGCGTCGTGCCCATCCGGCGATAGTCCTGAACGGCCTGCTGTTCGCTGAGAATAGTGCGATTCGCCGTCTGCACGTAGTCGCGAATATGCTGCGCATTAAGATGTTTGTCGCCATCAAAGCGGGAGATAATGCTGTTGCGGGCCAGCGCGGCGGCCACTTCGCCGCCCGGCAGCCCCGCGATGCCGTCGCAGACGACAAAGCAGGCTGAACGTTCCCCAATGGTTTCTCCCGTCTGATCCTGGTTGCTGGCGCGCGTCCCCTGGCGGGAGAGAGAAGCCGTTGCGATATTCATTTGTCTTCCGATCCGCTCTGTGAGTCTTTGTACTGATTGACCTCCATGTCATACGCATGAAGGAAGGCCTCGCCGAACAGGGTGTGGAAGTCGTCCTCAATCTCGCCCGCCGTCTCGCCATAGCTGCGAACAAAGTAGTCCCACAGGGCGGCTTTGCGGCTGCCCGGCAGCGCCAGACGCGAGGTCATGCCGTTCTGCTTCGCCTGCTCTTCCAGCTGTTCCGGGTTAAAGGACTGCAGCATCGCGGCAATAATGGCGCGGATGCCGGAGATCATGCCCAGCTGGTGCGCCTGCAGGTCGATCAGCGCGTCGCGCACGGATTTGGTTGGCGGCATAAAGCCCGGCATCGGTGTGCCGAACATCTGGATTAACACGGTTTTGCCGGTCGGCAACAGCTTGAACGGGTTGTTGGCATCGTCCAGCACCATGGTCATGTCGGCTTTTACGCCGCGCTTGAGAATGGAGCGCGAGGAGAGCAGCGCCACGGTCCCCTGGGAGAACATGCCGAGGATCTGCCCCAGTTGACGCATATTTTCACGGTCAAACTGCGGAACGGGCTGCATTTCGCTGAGCCCCATCCCCTCCAGCAGCGCCTCCAGCAGCTCGCCCTGCAGCACTTCGCCCTTCTCACCGCTGTTTGCCGTGGCGGTTGGGGCGGCGGCGTTATTGACCGGATCGATGCGCAGGCGGCCCTTCGGTGCCTGAGCGCTGCTGCGCGCAACGGCCTGTGGCGTCGGCATGGTGAAGCCAGCGTAATCCGGTCGCGCGGGTTCCTCTTCAGCACGCGGTTCTTCCTGCGGCTCAGGGGCGAACAGCGGAGAATCGGCCAGCGCGTCCTCTTCCTGCTCAGGTTCCGGCACGGGGGCTGGCTTCTCGTTAATCACGTCATCCGGATGGGTTAACGGCGCGCCGCCCATCAGCCCGAGCGGGTCGTCATTACGCGCGGCTGGCGCGCTGGACTTACCGCCAAACAGGGCCAGCGGATCGAGCTCATCCGTCCCCTCTTCGTTCGGAGCTGGCTGGGTCTCAACCGGTGGCACCAGCGTGGAAGGCGTAACGTCGTCAAAAATGCTCTCTTTTTTAAACAGCGCTTCGTCGCTGAACAGCGAGTCCGGATCGACATGCTTACGTTCGAGCGTGGGATCGCTGTCGTTGAACATCGCCAGCGGATCTTCGGCGTTACGCTCCGGGGCTGCAGGCTGGGAGAACGGATCGTGCGATGCCGCAGGCTGCGGTTTTGTACGGTTGCTGGAGATGCTGTCGGAGATGGAAAACTCCTGCATCAGGCTATCCCAGATCTCCGTTGGCACGGCGGTCGGCTCGGCTTTTCCACGGGGTGCGGCACTCGCCGGTTTCGGCTGCTGCGCAGGCGCAGGAGCCACGGCCGGACGCGCCTGCTGGTGCAGGCTGGCCGCCATGCGGCTCACGGGCTGCGTATCGTGGATCAGCTCGGTCACTTCGATACGGTAGTCATCAATACCGAGAATGTCGCCATCCTGCAGCTCAACCTGACGTCCCCGCTCCAGCGGAATGTCATTTAAAACCACGCGGGTGACGCTGCCGCGGTTGGTGACGCGGCATTCGCCCTGAGCGTCAACGTGAACAATGGCCTGCAGACGAGAGATGGTGCGGTCATTGTCCGGCAATACCAGATTGTTATCCGTACCGCGCCCAATGGTGCCGCCCGGGGCGTAAAAATCACAGCTGCTTTGCGGCGGCTGATGACCGGGTTTCGTAGAAATAATCGTGAATCGCATGGCGTATTCCTGCTGGTATGATTAGCGCTCAAACGCTGCCGCTCTCGGGGCGAGAACGGCGGCGTTTGGGGGCGATTCCATTGGTTCTATTTTGCGGTTTTGAGCGGACGAATCGCGTCGCTGTTGGCGATTAAGCTGCACTTTAAAACCTGATATTGACCCGGTTCGGTACCACCTACTTTCTCTTTCAGTAAAGAAACAATCACCTTGTCAGCTTTTTCAAAATTCTCAGCAGGGAGATTGCTTGCTTCCAGCCATGCGGCCGCACTGGCCTCTGCATCATCTTTGAGACTTTTACTGTCCGCAATCTTACTGATGCATCGATTTTGCACCCAGTTTTCAAAGATTTGTTGCTGAGAAAAAGCACTCACATCAGGAAGTGTTTGGGAACAAGCAACGGAGGCATTTAAAACCAATACAAGCAGCAATAAACGTTTCATTTCAGGCTCCAGAAAGTTGCGTTGGTAGGAATAACTTAAACTGGCCTGAGGGACCTTCTTCTAAAATGAAACGAGCCGCATAACGAATAGAACCGTTTTTCCCTGACACTTTCAGAGCAATATCATATTCTCCCGCTTGCCACGTAATCCCCGTCCACTGATGACATTGTTGGGTCGTTAACGTCACCTCAGGGCTAAACGTTGACGGCGGCGATATCGCCTTCCATTCATTTCCCGCGCGTTTCATTATGGTGGGTGAATGACTGGTGACAGGCGCGTCTACCCCAGAGTTAGCAGGTATAGCAAAGCAGGGCTCGTTGTTCTTTAGCGTAACCGAAAGTGGCTGATATTGTGCAGGATGAGACACACAGGCGTTCGCCATTAACGTGACTGCAAACACACCGAATAACTTTTTTATAACCATGCCCGCCGATACCAAGGGTTCTTGACGCTGATAAAGACCGGGGAAAATTCCCCGGCCACATGCGCAATTACGCTTCTTTGTTCTCTTTGATGTTCCAGCCAGCGCTACTTTCAGCACCTTTACCACCAGAAGTGGTCTGCTCCCAGTACTGCTGTTTCACTTTCGCAGCCTGGAATGCGTAGGTCACACCCACGGTGTCGCCGTTGTCAGCACCGGTGTACTGAACAGAGGTCACCAGCACATCTTCCAGCGTAATGCGGGAATATTCCACCTGCTGGCCGCCCGCTTTACACACGGACAGCTCAACCTTAGTCAGGTGTTTACCGCTGGCGCAGTGTTTCAGGATTGCTGTAGTGGATTTGTCGATCAAGGCATTAACGTGCAGATCGTTAAAGTTAACTTTACCGGCACCGCCGCCACCGCCAACGCTCATATTACCAGGCTGGGAAGCGCCCCAGGAGAAGGAGGTAATATCAGTCCAGCCGGTGTGGTTAGAATCTTTAGATTCGCCCGTAACACCCTCGACCTTCAGAAACATATCAATAGCCATAATATCTACTCTTCGTGGATGAAAATTATTGCTTTCGAAAAAGCACTTATATGGCAAACAGGAAAGCATGGGGCTGAATAAAACCGTCCATATTTTACCTCTGCCTCTAGCCTGACGAATTCGTACTTCGTACAGACTCTTCAGAGTGCCTGCAATTGCAACCACCCTAAATTTTGTTAGTTACACTTCATGGTAACTAAGCGCTAGACAATCATTCACTGTATCATCTAGAATATTTTCAATCGTCTATCATTCATCAAAGGCAACATAACATGAAGAAAATATTGTTATTAATACTTACCATTGTATTTTTAATTATCGCAATTTTCACAACTGTAGATCTTTTTCAGTCCGCCTGGTATGTATTTTCATTAGAAAAAGTCACTACAACTTCTGCAGGTTTACTTTTTGGAAAATTACTTTTCCTGCTGGTCATACTTTTAGCATTTTACTTCTCACTAAGATTTTTGCGCAAATCAAAGCCTTGATTTTAATTTTTCCGCAAAATAGTAAATAGCGATAGATGCAACTAAGAGAATGATTAATAGAGCGGCATTTATCGTTATTTCCAAGATGGTTACCGACCAATCAAAAACAAAAATATAATAGCCAAGAGTTGAGAAAAAAAGCATAAATGAAACAATAAGCATGAGATAGACTATAACGTACTTTGATGCTCTTTCAAACACGAGTAGCTCCTGCTAAAAACTGACTAAAAATCTCTTTATCTATGGCACCATGACTCTGTTGGAAATTTATAGCTTCAATAAATGGCTTAACATTATCTTCAACGAGAAAATATAACAAATCTAAATCGCCCGCACCACGCAACTCATAGTAAACATTTTTGTTTAATTTTAATAGATCGTATGAGGCATAAACTGAGCGAGAAATTGAAGCCCCCACACTTAATACACCAGTAAGCCCTGCAGAAACAAGAAATCGCGGCACAATTTTTGAAACGAATAGCGTAATTAATTCATTTACGAAAACCATTTTAAAGGCTATACCACCTACTTGCGACCCACCGACTTTTAGGAGGAGTTCCTTAGATTGTTCTTCAGATAAACCAGACAGATATCGTTTGACCACTGTATTGATTAACCGACGCACATCTTCTGATGTAAGCCCTTTTTTTATTAAAGTTAACAATCTAATTTTATCTGTTTCATTTCGCCACCGATGGTCTGTATCCAGAAAATCTTTTGTTAACATCCATAAGTCTTCTGGAATTGACATAAAACCATCGACCGCGCTGCGAGCGAAAATTTCTGGGCCACTTTGTTTACGCGTATCAAAAATTTTCAGCATGCCATCTGCAATTTCTTTTGGTGAACTCGTTCCCAAAGTTGATTCCTCCTGAGGTTCATGAATGTCGGTGGCTTTCTAGATGAATTTTGCCAATGTAGTTTACTTTGCCGGCCCTCCAGGGCCGGCACTCATCATCACGCGTCTTTCGTCTTCAGCGACGGCAGTTTAGATACCAGACGCAGAGAAACGGTCAGACCTTCCAGCTGGTAGTGAGGACGCAGGAAGAACTTCGCGGCGTAGTAGCCAGGGTTGTCCTCAATCTCCTGCACCTGCACTTCCGCAGCCGCCAGCGGTTTGCGGGACTTGGTCTCCTGGGAGGAGTTCGCCGGGTCACCGTCGACGTAGTTCATGACCCAGTCGTTCAGCCAGCGCTCCATCTCTTCGCGCTCGCGGAAGGAGCCGATTTTGTCGCGCACGATGCACTTCAGGTAGTGGGCAAAACGGCAGCAGGCGAACAGGTACGGCAGGCGTGATGCCAGACGCGCGTTGGCGGTGGCATCCGGGTCGTGGTACTCGGCCGGTTTTTGCAGGGACTGCGCGCCGATGAAGGCAGCAAAGTCGGAGTTTTTGCGGTGAACCAGCGGCATAAAGCCGTTTTTCGCCAGCTCGGCTTCACGACGATCGCTGATGGCGATCTCGGTTGGGCATTTCATATCCACGCCGCCGTCATCGCTCGGGAAGGTGTGGCACGGCAGGTTTTCCACCGCCCCGCCGGACTCCACGCCGCGAATTGAGGTGCACCAGCCGTACTCTTTGAAGGAGCGGTTGATGTTGGCGGCCATCGCGTACGCGGCGTTCGCCCAAGAGTAGCTGTTGTGGTTCTCGCCGTCGGTCTGCTCTTCAAAGTCAAAGCTGTCCACCGGGTTGGTGCGAATGCCGTACGGCAGGCGCGACAGGAAGCGCGGCATCACCAGGCCCAGATAGCGGGCATCTTCGGATTCACGCAGTGAACGCCAGGCGGCGTATTCGGTGTTCTGGAAGATCTTGGTCAGGTCGCGCGGGTTGGCCAGCTCCTGCCAGGACTCCATCTGCATCACGCCCGGTGCGGTACCGGTAATGAACGGACAGTGCGCCGCAGAACCGATGCGCGCCATTTCGCCTAGCAGCTCAACGTCCTGCGGGCTGTGGTCGAAGTAGTAGTCGCCGACGATGCAGCCAAACGGCTCGCCGCCGAACTGACCGTACTCTTGCTCGTAAATTTTCTTGAAGATCGGGCTCTGGTCCCAGCCCACGCCCTTGTAGCGCTTCAGGGTGCGGCCCAGCTCCTGCTTGGAGATGCTCATAAAGCGGATCTTCAGCATCTCGTCCGTTTCAGTGTTGTTCACCAGGTAGCTCAGGCCGCGCCAGGCGCTCTCCAGCTTCTGAAACTCTTCGTGGTGAATGATCTGGTTCACCTGCTGCGACAGCTGCTCGTCGATACCGGCAATCAGGTTCTGAATGGTGCGATAGGTGTCGTTCGAGAAGGTAACGGTATTTTCCAGCGCCTGCTGCGCCAGGGTTTTGACCGCGCTTTCGACGGCGGAACGGGCCTGATCGGTTTTCGGGCGGAACTCTTTGTTCAGCAGCGCGCTGAATTCATCCTGGCTGAACGCCTGACCCGCCTGCTGCTCGTGTTGTTGAGTCTGGTTGCTCATCGATTATTCCTCGCTACCTTTCGCGCTTTCGTCATTTTTCGGCAACTGGCTCAGGGATTTGAGCAGCGTCGGATCCTGCAGAATTTTTGCGATCAGCTCTTCCGCACCGTTTTTACCGTCCATATAGGTCAGCAGGTTGGAGAGCTGGGTACGCGCTTCCAGCAGCTTGTTCAGCGGCTCAACCTTGCGGGCCACCGCGTCCGGCAGGAAGTCATCCATGCTGTCGAAGGTCAGATCCACGTTGAGCTTACCTTCGCCGGTCAGGGTGTTGTCCACCTGGAACGCCACGCGCGGCTTCAGCGCCTTCATGCGTTCGTCAAAGTTGTCGATGTCGATTTCGAGGAATTTACGCTCGTCGACGGCCGGCAGGTTTTCCACCGGTTTGCCGACCAGATCGGCCATAACGCCCATCACAAACGGCAGCTGAATTTTACGTTCTGCACCGTAGATCTCTACGTCATACTCGATCTGCACGCGGGGGGCACGGTTACGTGCGATGAATTTCTGCCCACTGTTACTCATTGCCATGATGTTCTCCATCAAAGATGCGCGGTGAAGGTGAAACGCCAGGCTCCATGCCTGACGTCATAATGCCTGGACGCGCTATTCGCGGCGCCCAAAGATGTTTTCCAGTTGGTTAACGCCGTCTGGCGCCAGGTCGCGAATAATGTCCATAAAGTTAAGTTCTGACAGCCGCTGCACCCGTTCAATCATCAGCGGTGCGGGGTGGCTTGGTTCGTACTGCGCAAAATACTGCTTCGCTTTTTCCAGCATCAACTGGGCGTCGGCGCGGCTGGTGACCTGCACGCTGCGCCAGTCGGTCACCGGCTGAACGGGCTGCGTTGCCGTCGGCTGCTGTTCAGCCAGTGTCTCTGCCTGCGCTTCACGGTTCGGCAGCAGCTTGCTGATGTCGGTCACCTGACAGGCGCTGGCGACCAGCCCCACGGTTTTCAGCAGCTGCTCCATCTCAGGTACGCCGCTTTCACCGAGATGCCCGATGAGCAGCTCGCGAATGGCCAGCAGACGTTCGTTAATGACGATGACCGCGGCGGTCCCCGGCTGGTCGCCGCGAGCCAGCTCGTCAATCAGCCGCGGGCGCCCGCCGGGATAGTCCGGGCATTCGGTTTTACTGCCGTCCAGCAGCGCCTGGGCATCCCGCAGCGAAATTTCATCGCCGTTTGAACGCAGCAGCGAGGCGTTGCGTACCGCGACCGTCAGGTCGGATTTATCACTCAGCCCGGCGAGAGCGTTGATGCGGTAGAACGGGTCGGTTTCGCCATACTCTTCGAGCAGCGGATAGAGCGGCTCCCAGTAGCGGGCGATCGCCTCCTGCACCAGCAGTAATCCGTCCGCGTAGCCCGCCAGCCCGCGACGGCGGGTCCAGGCATGGGTTAACGCCAGCAGGACGCGAAGATCTTTGGTGCGGGTCAGCAGGCTGGTGGCGTATTTTTCGACCGTGTTCCAGTCAGCAGGCTCCGCCGGGATGATGGTGTCGCCAAACTGCTGTTCCGCTTTCCCAAGGCTTGCCTGGTTCATCGCCTGGAAGTCAGCGTCGTACTCCAGGTTTTCGCCGCAGGGGTTGTCGGGGCTTATGGGCGCGAGAAATTCTTCGATATTCATGAGATCCCTGCTTATTCAAACATAGGCGGATAGAGACCGTGACGGCCCGGACGGGCGCCCCCTGCCGGATCGAACAGCAGGGTGAAAAGCTGCCCGGTAAAGTTGCCGCTGTGCACGTGGGTGTAGAGCGGGTATCCGTCGCAGCGGTTGGTCCACCAGTAGCTGGTCTGACGCAGCGGGTCAAAGCACTCTGCCGCCTGAGGCCAGCCCAGCGTGCTCTGGCCGTCCTCGTCGTAGCCAATCACATCCAGGATGTCGGAGCGCTTTTGCGGCTCGACCGGCTGCGGCGCCGGAATGGACATCAGCATCTCGTCGAGCTGCGAGGCGGAAAAACTGTTGCGCACCGCGTGCAGCCCCAGGCGTCCAATCTGCTGATACCAGCTTTCGGCCTGGCTGAGCAGGCTGGTCGACCACTCTGACGGGGCGAAGCTCAGCTGAATGCAAACCGGGTATTGTCGGCCGACGCTGTCGCGCCCGGGCAGCAGACAGCCCATCTGGATCATCTGGCTGCCCAGCATGGGCGGTACCACAAAATTCCAGACGGGTGCTTTCTGAAACGGGCGCTCGCCGCTGCGCTGCTCTTCCTGCTGCCAGGCCAGCAGACCGACCTGGAACCAGTGCGACCACTGGCGCTGTAAGGTGTCAGGAAAGCGGCGCTGCAAAAAATCTCCGGCGCTGGGTAACTTGCCATACCAGCTGTAGCGGTTCATCGCAGGGGTATTCGTCATACGGCTGTCCTTGCGGTTATGGGCATGAGAAACGGGGAAGCTGGAACGGGTTGCGAATGCTGTTTGGCGCAAACTCCAGCGTGACCTGATGTCCGTCGACGTTGAAGGTGGCCTGACGGCTGAGGCTACCCGCCCCCGGGCTGGTGCTCGCTTTATCAAAGAAGCGGTTCAGCGCCCAGGAACCGTTGGTCACCAGCGTCGCCGTGCTGCCGTTCGCCAGACCCAGCTGCATGCGGACCTGGTTGGTGCCGCCCGGCCCCGGCCAGTTCATGATCTGCACCGCCTGCGGCCCGTGGCTGTAGCGCAGCAGCTGACCGTCCACGTCCAGGGTCAGGTTCAGAATGGTGTTATCCATTCGCACGGTGCGAACCGTCACCTTGAAGGACGGCGTGGTTGCGCCGTTAGCAAAGAAGGCGTCGCGAATCGACTGGGCCTGCTGGAACGGTCTCAGCAGCCCTTCGCTTCCCGGCAGCGTTTTTCCGTCGATGCCCGGCATAAAGCGCCAGTTGGCCTGGGTGGTGTCCACTTTGCTGGTCAGGTTATCGCGAAAGAAGGTATCCATCAGCCCGGTCCCCGGCGCAAACATGCGCGCGAGATCGTCAGGGGTGACCTCGGTGCTGGCGCTGCGCACCAGCGGGTAGCGACCGGCAATCGCCTGACGGCAGAACCCGCCCACCTCAACGCTAATGCGCTTACGCACGTTTTCCAGATCGCGACGCTGGGTGTCGCTGCTGGCGCCCACCGCCATGTTGCTGAACATGGTTTGCAGCCCGCCCGGCAGACGACCGGCGCTGGCCTGCAGGCGGCTGATCGCCTCCCCGCCCGGCGCCGGCATGCCGCTGTTGGCGGCATCCTGTACGGCGGTCAGGTAGCGATACAGCTCATCCACCTGCTTGAGAAAATCGTCAAACACGATGGTCTTCCCGCCCTTCTCCAGCGGCTGGGCCAGCTCAATCATCGGCGCGTAATGGTCGGTCACCAGCTGCTCCGGCGCCTGGGTAACCGCGGCGGCCTGCGTTGGCGCGTTGTCATTATTGCTGAACAGCGCTTCCAGCGTGCGGGTGGCGCGGCTGCTTTGCGCCTGCGCTTTACCCGCATCTTCCGGCGCTGGCGTATCGCGGGAGAGCGTCAGGACCTGGCTCAGGTTCTGCACCAGGCGGCGCAGCGGCGAGTTGGCGCCGGAAAGCAGGCGCGCGGTGTTGATGCGCTGGGAAAGGTCGGCGCTGTTATTCAGCTGAATGTCAGCGAGAAAGCGATCCCAGTTAGCGATAAAGTCGCGCATATAGAGCTGGCGCACGGCGTTATCGATCTGCTGTTTATCTTCCTGCGCCGTGGCGGCCCCCAGCACCCAGGCGTCGTCCTCGTGCAGGGCGGTGGTAACGCTGTCAATCTGGCCGTTAAAGCTTTTCCAGTAGCCGTCCGGCGTATACAGACCCGGAACGCCTTCGCTCACCGGCTTGCCGCTTTTGCGGGAAAATACCAGCTCGCTCTGCGGTCCGCCCAGGTCGGAAAGGGAGACCGGCTTCAGGTTGTCGTCATGCTCCAGCAGGCGCTTCAGGCGGCCGTAGACGCGGGTTGAAAGCGGCTGCTGGCCGATCATCGCTCTTTCGCGCGCCACCAGGGACTCGTCCTGCGCGTACGGCGAGGCCTGAATTTTCGGCTCCAGCAGCTGCGTCAGGTGCCATTCAAGCTGCTGCAGCTGTGCCTTCGTGACGTTCTGCGGCAGGTTACGCTGCAGGTTGAGCATTACCCACGAATGCAGGAATTTGCCGTCGTAGTGCTTCGGCTGATAGAGCATCTGATAGGCTTTCAGCGCCTCGTAGCTGTATTCCACATCGCTGCCGTTGTCGTTGCGAAGCCAGGTGGTGATGTGCATGGCGACGGCAGGGAGCAGCATCTGATCCAGCGCTTTCTGATACAGGGACTGAGAGGCATCGCTGACGTCATCCCCGCGATAAAGCCCCATACGGCGGGAGACCGGCGGATCGTTCACATCAAACGCGTCGCTTTTCGGCAGATCCACCAGGCTATTCAGCAGCGGCAGCAGTTCGAACAGATCACGCTGGGTCTGGTTCTGTAAGGCCTTGCTCTGCTGGTCGAGCAGCGGAACCTTCGCATCCACTTCTTCCAGGTAGGCCTTGTTTTTGGCATAGCTGGTGAGCCACAGTCCACCCAGGATCACCAGCAGGGCCAGCAGCGCCGCATAGCCAGACCAGATCACGGCCCGGTTGCGCAGCTCCCACCAGCGGTTTTCTCCGGCGATCCCGGCTTCCTGGAAGATGACGTTTTGCAGCAGGTTCTTGATGAAGAAACTCTGGCCTTTTGCGCCCGGGATTGGCGATTCTTTGCTGACCGAATCCCAGTTATCGCTCTCTGCCCCTTCCGGCAGCGACAGCGCGCGGTTCAGTTCGCCCATCACGCGGTCGAACGGCATGCCTTCCTGCGTCCCGCTGGCGAAGTAGATCCCGCGCGGAGAGAACTCGGTTTCGAAGTTCGAGCGGGCGAAGACCGTGCTGAGGTAATCCGCCAGCAGCGGACGCAGCGCGGCGAACTCCTGCGGGAAAAGATACGCTTCGGCGCGGGTCTTCGCGTCATGCTCTTTGAGCATGGTTTCCGGCAGCCCGGCGTCGAGGCGCTGCTGCAGCAGAGAAAACTCCTGCTGGAAATTGCCCATCAGGTCGTAATCGGCGTGTTTGGTTTGTTCCCACGGCAGCGTGAAGCCCCAAATCTGGTCGCGCTGCGCTTTATCGTAGTCGGCAAACCAGGCGCGGAAGCCTTTAAGCAGGTCGGCCTTGGTCACCATCACGTAGACCGGGAAGCGAATTCCCAGCTGTTCATGCAGCTCGGACAGACGCTGGCGCAGGTTCACCGCCTGCTGGCGGGACGCCTCGGCTGACTGGGTGAGCAGGTCAGAAATGCTGATGGTGACGATCACACCGTTGATCGGCTGGCGGCGGCGATACTTGCGCAGTAACCCCATGAACTGCAGCCATTCCCCGGCGTCCTGCACCTGCTCGCTCTCCTGGGTGGTATAGCGACCCGCGGTGTCCAGCAGCACGGCCTCGTTGGTAAACCACCAGTCGCAGTTGCGCGTGCCGCCAATGCCGCGCAGGGCGGTCTTACCGAAACGGTCGGCCAGCGGGAACTGCAGCCCGGAGTTGACCAGCGCCGTGGTTTTACCGGAACCCGGCGCGCCGATAATGACGTACCACGGCAGCTGATAGAGGTATTGCGTGCTGAAGCGCTGCGTCCACTGAGCGCCCTGTCCCGCCTTGCTGAAGTGCGCTTTTTTCAGCATCTGCGCGGCTTCATCAAAACGGCTGGCGAGGATCTGCTCCTCGTTGTTCAGTCGCTTCTGCGGATCCGCCGCTTCCGTGCTGGTGGTGTTCTCATTGAGCTTGTCCATCAGCTTGCGGTTCAGCCAGGCGTTATAAAGACGCGGCAGAATGTGGCCCTGCGCCCACAACAGATAGACCACGGCGATACTGATGATGCGGTTCTGTTCAGATTCAAGCGGCCGGGTGTCCACGATGGACAACAGCGGGCCAATCATCCAGATCACCGCCGCCAGCGCCGTGACGCCGAGGAAGCTCCACAGAATGCGGTTAGTCAGTATGGAAAGAAGAGTCGTCAGCATTCCTTAGTTTCCTTGCGGCAATCCGTTCAGCTCGGCCTGGGTATTTTCAGGCGACACCAGCAGAGTAATTTCCACACGGCGGTTACGGGCGCGGTTTTCAGGCGTCGTGTTCGGCGCCACCGGGTTAATCTCGCCCCGCCCTTCCGCTTTCACGCGGCCAGGCTGAGAGAGGCTTCCCTGCAGCATTTTCTGTACCGAGCGGGCGCGTTCCAGAGAGAGTTCATAGTTAGAGGCAAAGCGCGCGCTGCGGATCGGCACGTTGTCGCTGTAGCCCACCACCAGAATTTTGCCGCTCACGTTATTCATTGCCTGCGCGATGCGGTGGATGACCGGTTCATAGCGGTCGCGCACGACGGTCGAGGCAGAGGCAAACAGCCCGTCGCCTTTCAGGATAACCACGCTGCGATCCGCTTCGTCTTTCACCGCGACGAGGCCAGCCTCGATCTCCGGCTTCAGGAAGCCGCGCAGGTTTAGCACTGCCGGAAGCTGACGCGCCGGTTGCTGAATAGTGGTTTCCGGCAGCTGGGACTGGTAAATCTTCGCCAGCACCGGGTTGGTGCTGTCGCCAAGACGCCAGTTGAGCACGATATAAAACAGACAGGCGATAAACCCGGCCAGCGCCACGCAGGCCCAGAGAGGAACCATCGGCCGCCAGAGCTTGCGCAGCACCGGGCGATCTTCCGGATGGGGAGAAAGCGGCGCCGGATAGCTGCCGCGCACGCCGCGGATCATCTGCCACAGCCGCTGCTTGATGGTCTCAAGCTGGGTGCGGCCATTGTCCAGCACCCGATAGCGTCCTTCGAAGCCGAGCAGCAGGCAGTAGTTGATCATCTCCAGCAGCAGAATGTGCTCGCGCGGGTTTTGCGACAGGCGCGCCAGCAGCTGGAAGAACTTCTCGCCGCCCCAGGTTTCGTTATGGAACGTCACCAGCAGGCCGTTGCTTGACCAGACCCCGCTGCTGCCCCAGGGGGTGAGCGCGGCGGCTTCATCAAGCGCCGTACAGAGGCAGTAGCGTGCCCCGACGATCACTTCGTAGGGCAGCCCCGCCTGCTGACAGCGGACTTCGAAACGGCGAATTTCATCGATCAGGCGCTGGCGTAACGCCACCTGGTCGTCGTGCGATACCGAATGACGGATCTGCGGAATCGCATTGAGCAGCGGATTGGCGGCCGCCACCAGCTGATTGTTGCTACTGGCCCCGGTGAACGCGGCATCGCTGCCGGTATCCTGTCGTTCCTGCATATTAAGCGCTCGCTTTATTATTCTGTCGGGCTACGGATGGCCCAAAACTCCATATCCAGCCCCGGGAACTCCCCCGCAAGGTGCAGGGCGAATGCGCCGGACTTATCCATCTCGTGCCACAGCTCGCTGCCCTTTTCGAGCTCAAAGTAGCTGTAGCCGGCATGCCACGGGATCTGCGGCGGTGCAACCGGCATGGCGCGCAGCATAATGCCCGGCAGCTGAAGCTGAACCAGATCGCGGATTTTCGACACCGGTGCGACCTTCATCTGCGCCGGGAAATGGGTTTGCAGGTGTTCGCCCGGCACGTTGGCTTTGACCGCCAGCACGAAGCCGAACTCACGCACCATGCTGGTTTCAGGCACCGTGGCGATGTTGAGGCCGTGAGAGCGCTCGTTAAGCGGCAGCTGGATAGCGTGGTCTTCCATCACCAGCGACAGCCCCTGACGCAGCATCAGCATCAGCTTGCTGAAGCAGTTCGCCAGATCGTCATGATCGTAAATCGGCAGCACGCTTTCGGCGGTACGCTGCGACGTCCAGGTGGCGAGCTCGGTGGCAAACGGCAGCCAGCTGCGCCAGAGCGTTTCCGGGTGCAGCAGCGGGAGGGTTTTTAAATGAGACACCTCGCCCAGATGACGGTTAATCAGCGACAGCAGCGTAAACTCGATCATTTCAGAGGTGTTAAAGCGGCCGGGCTGGCGCAAACGGCCGCCAATCTGCTGGCTGCGCTGCACCAGTAAGCCGTGCAGATCGTTGATCATGCTGTAGATCTGCGGGCTGTTATTGGCATTGAGCATCGGCGGGATGTAGCTGTTGTCGAGCCGCACGTGGTTGTCATTACGCTTCTCGGTCACAAACGCCACGCCGATGGCGGTCCACTCCGCCGTGAGGTCTTTTTCGAGCATCAGGGTCAGACGCAGGCGGCCAAACTGGACGGTAGCATCCCCCACCGACATGGCGTTATCGTCCTCCACCTCCTGCTCGAACGCGATAAAGCGCGCCAGCGAGGATGGCTCTTCGCTGAAAATCACCTCTTCTCTCTCGCCACGACGAACCGGCAGTGCGAGCACCACCTTTTCGTTGGTGAGATTGTCAGGAATTTTCAGCGGTACAGGACCGTTGCGCCCGTTGCGCACCTGGAAAAAGGTGCCGTCCGGCAGCAGCCCACTGCAGTAGCTCAGGGCAATGCATCCCTGACGAAGCATCGCTTCATCCAGTTCAACGTCGAGAAAGCCCCAGAGATACGATCGCTGCAGCGCGCCCCATTCACGAACATGGTTGAGCAGATAGCTTTCAGTCCGCTGAAAATGGTGTGGACGCAGGAACATGCCTTCGGTCCAGACGACCTTTTCTGCTTTCGTCATGATGATGTGTTTCCTGTTTAGAAGCGCGTTACTGGCTGATGACCCGAATGCCGTTCACGTCGAGAAAAACGTTGGCCTGAAGTTCATCGGCGGACCATTTCCAGAACTGGTAGATATGATTTTCGCCAGGCACGGGCAGAGGGAGTGAAACGCGCCATTTTTTGCCATCCAGCACCTGGTACTCCGCCATCACGCCGATGTAGCGAGCCTCCGGCGAGCTTTGCCCGCTGAGAGTTTTTGACAGCTGTCCCGGCATCAGGAAGAACACATCGCTGTTCAGCAGATTCGCGCCAAGCGTGGCTGACGCGTTGTTCTGCAGGGAGTAGAAGTCGCTGGACATGAAATCCGCATCGGATTTCAGCAACAACACCCGAACCTTAAGCGGCGCAGATTCATTGATTTGTGGATGAGCCTGAAACTGCAGATTGTAGCGGGAGGGGTCGCTGTGTGAAGACGACGAACAACCACCGATCAACGCGAAAATCATCGCGTAAAAGAATAACCACAGCCTATGAAAATTTTTATTATTCATAAAAATGCGCTCATGAAAGCCGTTTAGTTCAGGATCCAGGTACCGTTAGCGCTGTCTTTGCAGGCTTTGCTGTTGCCGTCGACATCGACACAGGTCGCTTTTTTACGCGTCTTATGGCGAATGGCCTGTTTACGCACGGCGGCGTCGTACTGGTCGGCCTTGATAACGGCGCGCATCGGAACGTAACCAATCAGCTGCTCGTTGCCTTCATCGGCAAGCGCCATCCAGTAGTGTTCAACCTGACCCAGCACCACGTACGTTTTTCCGGTATCAAGAGTGCGGATAACTTTACCGCCGAAGTCAGGACGGCTCATCAGAGAGGCCGGATACATGGCACGATACGGCTCGTTAACCGGCGTGAACTCCGCCGGCGGCGTCACAGCGTGACGGTGGGTTAAGGTGACGCCGTTGACCTGGCTGGTCTCGATCGTATCGTCGTTAATCACAGGTTTCTGCGGTGCTTTACAGCCCGCCACCGCCATTACAAACAGAAGTGAAAACAGTACGCGCATTTTCATATGCTTTTCCGTAGCGATATTTCGATGATGGAGATTAGGGGATGAAGTTTGACTTAAGTGCTATTGTTAAAATAGCCAGGATATTTTCGGGGCGTTACTATTTTAAGGGCATAGCTACCGCACGAGCCTTTCAGAATAAGGCCCAGTGTCTTCCTGACATATTTTGACAAACGGTAAACAAGTTTACATGAGCTTCGTATCAATTCAATATTTACCGCCGCGTAACTGTTGGTAAATGAAGCAGTCGGAAAATTATAGGATTAATCCTATGATAAAAAACGATAAGGCCCATCCTTTCTTATTCCTCCACCACAAAACCACATAACGCCATGTTTTATAGACTAAAAAACACAAAAGAGAACCAATTTCATTAACGCAATCACGCTATTATCGCCACTACCATAATTAGTAGAATTCGCGTTTTTTTGATGTCAAAGGAATATATCCCAGATGAATTATTTGTTGCACTAACAGGGTATCTTTAATATTGAAGACGCTTCATCGCCTGGGTGAGAATATTTCACTTATGCAGAAAAATGTTAATTTCATGCCGCAAAAAAAGCGTATATTTTAGGCCGTAATAATTCCACTGCCAGGTATACCTTATATCTATTATTCATTAAGCCTGAGTAAACCTTCCTGTCATTTCCTCAAATGAAAAATGCCTCCGGCAGCCCGCCAGCCGCGAATCGTGGCGATATCTCCAGCGCAACAGCTTCATTCGATGTTTTACTGGTGCTACATACTTGACTGCTCACCGCCATCTATCTCGCCTACCGGACGATAGATAAGATTTATTATTAAAATGATAAATATTCGTTATAATTTCTTTAAATATTTAAACACCAGACCAGATAAATTACTGTAATAAAAAGAGTTTGCGTTAAGGCATTTTCCCGTTCCGTATGTGCGTTACCATCCGGCCGTCATTGCTTTCACCTATTGCTCTCGTCAGTGATTTTTTGAGCTCAGGCGTTGTGTGATCGAACAAATCAGGAGTGGGTATGAACAAGAAAAGACGCTCGGTGCCAGGCATCAGACACTATGACGGCCCTGCTGGCGGCTGGGGCGCACTGAAAGCGACGGCGATTGCGGTACGCACCCAAATGGATACGTTTGACGCCCCGGCGACGCTGCTGCGCACCAACCAGCCTGACGGCTTTGACTGCCCGGGCTGCGCGTGGCCTGATAAAGAACACAAATCGACGTTCCAGTTCTGCGAGAACGGCGCCAAAGCGGTGACCTGGGAAGCGACCAGCAAACGCGTCACCCCCGCGTTTCTGGCTGCAAATACTGTCTCCTCGCTGCTGGCAAAATCGGACTTTGAGCTGGAAGGCTACGGTCGGCTGACGCATCCCCTGCGCTATGACCGTGCGAGCGACACCTTCCGCCCCGTCGACTGGGACGAGGCGTTTCAACGCATCGGCGAAGTACTGCGCGGGCTCGAGCCGAACGAGGTCGAGTTCTATACCTCCGGACGCGCCTCTAACGAAGCGGCGTATCTGTTCCAGCTGTTCGCCCGCGAATACGGCACCAACAACTTCCCCGACTGCTCAAATATGTGTCACGAGGCCACCAGCGTTGGTTTGCCCCGTTCGATTGGCATCGGGAAAGGGACCGTCTCGCTGGACGACTTCGACAAGACGGAGCTGGTGATCTCCATCGGCCATAACCCCGGTACGAACCATCCGCGAATGATGGGGACCCTCCATGAGCTGGCCCGTCGCAACGTGCCGATTATCGTCTTTAACCCGCTGCGCGAGCGCGCGCTGGAACGTTTTGCGGACCCGCAAAGCGTGATTGAAATGGCGACCTACGGCTCCACGGATATCGCTTCGACCTATTTCCAGGTGAAGGCCGGGGGCGATGCCGCCGCGCTGAAAGGGATTGCCAAACACCTGCTGGAAATGGAGTCCGAACGCGGGGACGTGCTCGATCGCGCGTTTATTGCCGAACACACCCAGGGCTTTGAGGACTTTGCCGCCGATATCGCGCAAACCCGCTGGGACGAGATCGAACGCGAGTCGGGTCTCAGTCAGGCGGCGCTCAAACAGGTGGCCGAGGCGTATGCGAAATCGAATGCCACCATCATTACCTACGGGATGGGCATTACCCAGCATAATAAAGGGACGGCCAACGTCCGCCTGATTGCGGACCTGCTGCTGATGCGCGGGAATATCGGCAAGCCCGGCGCGGGAATATGCCCGCTGCGCGGCCACTCAAACGTGCAGGGGAACCGTACCGTCGGGATTAGCGAGAAACCTACGCCGGCCTTCCTGAACCGTCTGAAGGAGGTTTTCGGCTTTGAGCCACCGTCTCACCACGGCCATGACGCGGTGCAGGCCACCCAGGCGATGATCGACGGCCGCGCGAAGGCGCTCATCTGCCTCGGCGGTAATTTTGCGGTGGCGATGCCCGACCATGAACGCGGGTTCCCGGCCATGGGCTCCCTGGATTTGAGCGTCCACGTCGGCACCAAGCTCAACCGTACCCATCTGCTGGTGGGCAAAGAGACCTTTATTTTACCGTGTCTTGGCCGTACCGAGCTGGATGTTCAGGCCAGCGGCCGCCAGTCCATTACCGTTGAAGACTCGATGTCGATGGTCCATGCCTCATCCGGCAAGCTAAAACCCGCCTCGCCGTTGCTTCGGTCAGAACCCGCTATCGTCGCGGGCATGGCGAAAGCCACCCTGCCGGATACCCGCGTGGACTGGATGACGCTGGTTGAGGATTATGACCGTATCCGCGATCTGATCGAGCAGACCATTCCGGGGTTTGAGAACTACAACGCGCGGATCCGCGTTCCCGGCGGCTTCCGTATGCCGCTGCCGCCAACGCAACGTCTCTGGCCAACGGCGACGGGAAAAGCGATGTTCTCGGTCTTCGACGGCGTACACGAGAACGCCAGCGGTGAAGGTGAGCACGTCCTGCGCCTGATCACGCTGCGCAGCCACGACCAGTACAACACCACCATTTACGCGCTGGATGACCGCTACCGCGGCGTGTTTGGCCGCCGCGACGTGCTGTTTATGAACGAAGAGGATATGGCGCAGTCAGGGCTGGAGCACGGCGACCGCGTGGATATCGAAACCGCCCTGCCCGGCAACGGACAGCGTCTGGAAGACATTACCGTGGTGGCGTACAACATCGCGCCGGGGACCGTCGGGGCCTATTATCCGGAGGCCAACGTGCTGGTCCCGCTTGATTATCTGGATAAGGACAGCGGTACGCCGTCGTATAAATCCGTTCCGGTTCGCATCACCCTGCGCTCAAAAGAGATCCGCATGCTGTAAGCCGATCGCGCAGAGAAAAAGATGGATATTAAACAGTTAAAATATTTAATCGCGCTCGACGAGACCCGCCATTTTGGCAAGGCGGCCTCGCAGTGCAACATCACTCAGCCGACCCTTTCCATGCGCATCCGCAGCCTGGAAGAGGAGCTCGGGCTGGTACTGATTGTGCGCGGGCAGCGCTTTGAAGGGTTTACGCCGGAGGGTGAACGCATCCTCGCGTGGGCCCGCGCGCTGCTGGCTGCACACGACGGGCTACAGGCGGAAGCCGCGCTGTGCAAAGGTCAGGTGGTGGGCGAACTCCGTCTGGGGATGGTGCCGCTGGCGAGTGTGGATCCGATGATCTTTATTCGCCTGCTGACGGAAAAATACCCGGAGCTGACCTACAGCCTCTATTCCATGTCCTCCGCGCAGATTGCCGACGGCGTCAGCCGCAATCAGCTTGAGCTGGGGATTTGCTATCTCAACAGCATCGACACCAGCCTGTTCGATATTATCCAGCTTCCCAAAACGAAGATGGGCCTGCTGCACGACGTCCGCCATTTCCAGCTCGGCCAGGAGACATTGACCTGGCGCGATCTGACGGATTTTCCGCTGGGGTTCCTGACCAAAGGGATGCATTACCGGGCGCATATGGAGGCCAGCTTTAAGTCTGCTGGCATTGAACCGAGGTCCGTTTTCGAGAGCGACTCCACGTTCCAGATCATCCAGGCGGTGCAAAGCGGCGTGTGCTGTGCCGTGATGCCGCTGAACAACGGGCTGGAAGATCTGAACGGCCATTTCAGGATTGTCCCCATCGCCGACGCGGATATCGAGGCCCCTGTCGGCCTGATTATGCGCCGGCAGAAACCCGTCTCCTCGCTGGCGCTGCGCTGTTTTACCGACGCGCAGGAGATCTATCACGCCAGCAATGAGGCGTAGGCCTGACGCGTCACCACGCTAAAACCGCGGATCAGCACCGCGTCGCAAACGGCCCGGTGCTCCGGCGAACTCACCAGCGCGTGGAGCGCATCGCGAAGGGCGTTCAGGGTCTCAGGCGAGGTGCGGGGCGAGGTAATGAGCGGCAGCCCTGGCGTCAGAGGGGTATGGTCAATGACCGCCAGACCCGTCAGGCTTTCCGATTCGTGACGCTGCAGCAGTGCCCAGGTGACACAGTCGATGGCCGCGATATCCCCTGCCCCGCGTTTGACATCAATCAGCGACTGGCGATGGCTGCCGCTGAAGGACGTTTGCGCGAAAAACGGCTCCTGAGCCACCAGAGGCGCCACTTTTTTTCGCAGCGCATTGTAGCCGGACTGCGAGTCCGCAGAGTTACAGACCGCCCGTCGTCCGCGAAAATCCGCCAGCGTGAGGTGCCGATCCTCCTCGCGCACCACCAGAAAGCTGCGGTAGTGGAACCCTTCGCAGCCCGGGGCCGCGTAGTGAAAACAGCCGACGACCTGCACGTCCGAAAGCTGCGTGACGAGCGGATAACCGCAGGCCTGGCTGAGGACAAGCGCAGGCTGTCGCCAGTGCGTGAGCGGATCGGACTCCGGCCCGTCGGGGACATCTTCGACGGGCACACCGCGAGCGGCCAGCAGACCCTTTACCGCCAGCCAGAGCGCGCGGGTGTCGGCGCGATCCACCGCATACATGGGAAACGCCAGCAGGTTACTCATATCCCTCCTCCTGTTGTTTTCCGGGGTGAACGGTGACGTCGACGGGCCTGGCCCAGAACTGGCGCAGCCATTCACCGTAGCCCCTGACGAGAAAACCGCGGTTTCGCTCCCGGTACGCCTCCCGGTTTTGCTGGTAGATCGCCTTCAGCCCGTACCACGGCACGCCCGGTAAATCATGATGTACTGAATGGTAGTTGAGATTCAAAAACAGTATCCGCCAGAACAGCCCGGCCTCGTTAATGACGGAGCGTGCCAGCGGATCGTCCGCCGCGCGGTGTTCGAAAAACGATCTCACCTTGGTCAGCGCCAGCGCTGGATAGCTGACCGCGAGCACAAACCAGACGGGGGAAAAACCAACGTGCGTCATCCAGGCAAAGAGTGCCGCCAGCAGCGTGATGTGAACCAGCCACATCGTCATCGCCCGCAGGTGAAAATGACGAAACGCCGCCCCGGCGCTGCCCAGCGTCTGGACGATATCCAGCAGCGGCGCCAGCAGAAGCCGCCCGGCAAAGGTATTTCGGGCCCGGATCAGGCGCTTCTGCCAGGGGGAAAAGCGCGCCCAGCTCGCCTCGGTAAAATAGTACGACTCCGGGTCATCCACCGGATGGGTCAGGCTATCGTACCGATGGTGGGCCAGATGGGAATCCCGGTAGAGGCCATACGGATACCAGACCGCCAGCGGGAGCGTGCCGAACAGCTGGTTAAGCCAGGCAAAACGGGTGGGATGCCCGTGGATAAGCTCATGCTGCAGGGACATATACCAGGCGGTAAACCCGATCAGCAGCAGCGTGGCGGGCAGCAGGCCGAGCGTTTGCCAGAACGCCAGCGTGGCAAACCAGCCCGCATAAATCGTGAACATTAACAGCCAGGTGGGCAGTTCGCTTCGCCATAAGAAACCCGACGCGAGGCGGTGAATTTGATTGCGTTGTTGCGGATGTAAATAGAGGGAGCTTCGTTTACCCATTCCTTCAGACGCCGTTTCGCCAGAGACAGTGCCCTGACGATCGGGGATTACGCCTGAAATCACAAACAACTTAAATCGCTTTGCTTTGCCAGAAACGTGAAGTGCGGGCACGCTTGACTTATTCTGTATTAAAGGTACTTTTCAGGACATGAAGAAGATCCTGATTATCGTTCCCGACGGCGGCATGCTGTTTGAAGCCGCCGGTATCGCCGACATTCTGATGCAGGCCAACCGGCTGCATCCGGAAGGGCTGGCGCATACCCGCTACCGGATTATCATCGCCACCACGCAGCCTCACCAGGTGATCCACGGCCAGTCCGGCCTGAATCTGCTGGCGGACTATCGCCTGCCGGAGCTGGATCCGCGTGAACCGCTGGACACGATTATCATCACCGGACGCGGCATGAACGAGCAGGAGAGCACGGCGGTGGTGGACTGGCTGCACCTCGCTGCGCCGCACGCCCGGCGGGTAGCCTCTATCTGCGGCGGCGCGATGCTGCTGGCCCAGACCGGCTTGCTGGACGGTCGGCGCGCCACCACCCACTGGCGGCTGCTGGAGACCCTGCAAGCCCAGTACCCGTCAATCCAGGTCGAAGGCGGCCCGCTGTACATTCAGGACGGCCCTATCTGGACCTCCGGCGGCGTGAGTTCCGGATTCGACCTGACCCTGGCGCTGGTGGAGGACGACTACGGATTTACCCTCGCCCGCGACGTGGCGCAGGATATGGTGATGTACCTGCGACGTCCCGGCGGACAGCTGCAGTTCAGCCGCTACAGCCTGCAGCAGCCGGGCACCGCAGGGCCGATAGGCGAAGTGCAAAGCTGGATCCTGCAGAACCTCACCGCCGATCTGTGCGTGGAGAACCTGGCCGAGAAAGCGGCGATGAGCCCGCGTAACTTCACCCGCGTGTTTACCCGCGAGGCCGGGGTCTCGCCTGCCCGCTACGTGACCGAAGCGCGACTGGCCGCCGCCCGCCAGCTGCTTGAGCAAACCCGCGATCCCCTTGAGCGCGTTGCGGAGCAAAGCGGATTTGGCACCAGCATTAATTTACGCCGCATCTTTGAGAAACAGCTTCACCTCACGCCCGGCGAATACCGCCAGCGCTTTCACTGCCGCAAGATGGCGTAATCTGATCCTTTTTTGTCATTTACGCCAGCCGGCCCGACGCCTACAGTGACTCCAGACAACAGAGATAAGGAGTGCACCATGGTTAAGGTCGGTATTAACGGTTTCGGCCGTATCGGACGTAATGTCCTGCGCGCGGCGCTGGGCAACCCGGATCTGCAGATTGTGGCCATTAACGATTTGACGGACAGTAAAACCCTCGCCCATCTGCTGAAACATGATTCCCTTCTGGGCAAACTGCCCGCGCCCGTTGAAGCGGGTGACGGTGCGCTGCAGGTGGACGGCCAGCGGATCGTGGTATTTAGCGAACGCGACCCGGCGAATATCCCGTGGCGTGATGCCGGGGTAGACGTGGTGATTGAGGCCACCGGCTTCTTCACCGAGCGGGAGAAAGCGGCGGTGCATATCACCCACGGCGGCGCTAAGCGCGTCATCATTTCCGCCCCCGGGAAGAACGACGACCTGACGATTGTGATGGGCGTCAACCATGACCAGTACGATCCCGCCCGGCACGCGGTGGTGAGCAACGGGAGCTGCACCACGAACGGTCTGGCACCGGCCGCTCAGGTGCTGCATCAGCAGTTCGGAATTGAGCATGGCCTGATGAACACGACGCACGCCTACACCAACAGCCAGGCGCTGCACGATCAGCCGGAGAAAGATCTGCGCGGCGCCCGCGCGGCGGCGCTGTCGATTGTGCCCTACTCCAGCGGCGCGGCGAAAGCGCTGGGGAAAGTGATCCCCTCCCTGGACGGCAAGCTGACCGGGTACTCCCTGCGCGTGCCGGTGCCGGTGGTGTCGATTGTCGATTTAACCGTGACGCTGAGCCGCAACGTGACCGCCGAAGAGGTGAATGACGCGTTCCGCAACGCGGCCGCCAGCGGGCCTCTGAAAGGCATTCTGGGCTATAGCGATGAACCGCTGGTCTCCAGCGATTACCAGGGTGACCCGCGCTCCTCGATTATCGACGGGCTTTCCACGCTGGTGATTGGCGGGAATATGGTGAAGATCCTGGCGTGGTATGACAACGAATGGGGCTTCTCTAACCGCCTGGTGGATCTGGCGGTATTGATGGATAAGAAAGGGCTGTAAACCTGAGGCCGGGTGGCACGAACGCTCACCCGGCTAAAAAATCACTCCGCTTTCACTTTCACACCCATAAACACAATCACCATCGCCGTCACCAGCAGCAAACCGCTGCCCGCGAACACGCCGCTGGCACCGTTAAGATCAAATACCGCCCCACCTCCGGCCGCACCGGCGCTTATCGCCAGCTGAATTGAGGCCACCAGCAGCCCCCCTGCACTTTCGGCTTCATCCGGAACGGTGGTCGCAAGCCAGGTGGACCAGCCCACCGGAACCAGGCCAAATGCAAAGCCCCACAGCGCAACCAGCAGCCCGTCCAGCATGGCCAGATGACCAAAGGCGACCATCATGAGCGCGAGAACGCCCATCGCAAACGGCACCAGCGCCAGCGTCAGGCGCAGATTACGTGCCAGCAGATGCCCGGCCACGGAGGTGCCCACAAAGTTGGCGATGCCAAAGCCCAGCAGGATCAGAGAAATGGTCTCCACGCTCGCCTGCCCCACCGTCTCCAGGAACGGACGCAGGTAGGTAAAGAAGGCGAAATGGCCGCTGAAGATCAGAATGGTCGCCAGCATGCCGCCGATCATCCCTGGACGACGCAGCACGCGGAACAGCGTACTCAGGCTACCGCTGCTCTCCGGCTTCATGGACGGCAGCACCCAGAGCTGCCACAGCAGCGCCAGCATGCTCGGCAGAATGCAGAGAATAAAGACGTTGCGCCAGCCTATCAGGCTGCCCAGATAGCTGCCCAGCGGGGCCGCGACCACCGTGGCAATTGATACGCTGGAAAAGATTACCGCCAGCGCTTTCGGCACTTTATCCGCCGGAACCAGACGCATCGTTGTCGCCGTCGACATGGCCCAGAATCCCCCGATGGCTATCCCCAGCAGCAGACGTCCCATGAGCAGGACGTGCAGGTTGGGCGCAAAGGCCACCAGCAGGCTGGAGATAATTTGCAGCACCGAGAAAAACATCAGTACCCAGCGGCGGTCGATACTCTTGGTTGCCGGGGTGATCAACAACCCGGTGACCAGCGCCACCAGCGCGGTGGCGGTGACCGCCTGTCCGGCCATCCCCTCGGTCACGCCCAGGCTCGCGGCCATGGGTGTTAACAAGCTGGCGGGCAGAAATTCTGCCGTAATCAAACCAAATACCCCCAGCCCCAGTGAATAGACGGCCCGCCAGGCGGGTTTTGCAGGCGCTACCGCCTCGCTCGCCGCGACACATGAACTCATCTGTTGATCTCCCGTTATAAAAATGTGACTACTGTCGCAAAAGAATAGAAGGTTCACCCTGGACGATCTATGACATATAATCTCCACTTATTGATTATTCGTCCGGAGTTGCACCATGACCGTACAGTCACCCGATTTGATCAGCGAACTTTTACGGGGCATGCGCCTGTCAGGCGTGAAATACCGGCGGATTGAAGCCAGCGCGCCCTTTGGCGTCGCGTTTCATCAGGCTCCCGGCCGGGCACAGTTCCATTTTGTGAGCCACGGTAGCGCCCTGCTGCGCATGGAGAGCGGCGCAACGTTCGAACTGAGCGGTGGCGACGCCCTCTTTATTCCCGGCGGGAATTCCCACGCTTTGCTCTCTGACGAGCAGGCCACCCTTACCCCGGTCAACGCCTTTCCGAGCGAGCCTATCTGCAGCTCGGTCTGCGCCATTACCTGCGAGCCCTGCCCGGAGAGCGAGAACACCCTCATTTTTAGCGGGTGCATGGATTTTGAGCTGGGCGGGATGCAGCCGCTGATCAAGGCGATGCCGGAAGTGATGATGGTTAGCCGGCTGATGTCCACCTGGCCGGAAATTCATCCGCTGCTGGCGGCGATGGAGCGGGAATCCGCGGCGCGTCAGGCCGGGTATGCCGGGATCCTTGCGCGGCTGGCCGACGTGGTGGCGGCGTTAATTGTGCGGGGCTGGGTTGAAGGCGGCTGTGGCAAAGCCACCGGCTGGGTGCAGGTGCTGCGCGACCCGCGCCTGAGCCGGGCCATTTACGCCATGCACCAGCAGCCAGGGCTGAACTGGAGCGTGGCGGATCTGGCAAAAGAAGCCGGGACTTCCCGATCCGTTTTCGCGGAACGGTTTCTCGCGGCGACGGGAACCACCCCGGCAAAATATCTCAGCGAGCTAAGAATGCGGCTGGCCATTCAGTACATTCGCCATGAAAACCAGCCCATTGAAACCGTCGCGCTGCGGCTGGGGTACGGATCGCTGGCGGCCTTCAGCCGGGCGTTTAAGCGCATCATTGGCCATGCGCCGGGCACGCTGCGGGAAGCCAGCCAGACCGCGGAAGAGGTCTGAAAGCGCGGCAATATTTAACGCGAAGCGGGCAATATTCGTCTAAGGTTTTCAGGTGATTGACAACAGCGGTCACGCTGTTTAGTGAAGACAGGAGACGAACTGATGATAAGACCTCGTACACTACGCCCCGCGTTTTTGCCCCTTGCGTTAGGCGGCGCGCTGCTCGGCGTAACGACACTGGGCTATGCCGACGATAACCCCGCAACCCAGACAACCTCACCCGATATTTTACTTGGCCCTCTGTTTAACGATGTGCAGAGCGCCAAACTGTTTCCCGATCAGAAAACCTTTGCGGATGCCGTCCCCAAAAGCGACCCGCTGATGATTCTGGCGGACTACCGGATGCAGCATACGCAGTCCAGCTTTGACTTACGCCACTTTGTCGAGATGAACTTTACGCTCCCTGCGGAAGGGGAAAAATACGTTCCGCCTGCTGGACAAAGTTTACGTGAGCACATTGACGATCTCTGGCCCGTACTGACGCGCACTACCGATAAAGCCAGCAACAAATGGGATTCCCTTCTCCCGTTACCGAAGCCCTACGTTGTGCCCGGCGGACGTTTCCGCGAGGTCTACTACTGGGACAGCTATTTCACCATGCTGGGACTGGCAGAGAGCGATCATTGGGACAAAATCAGCGACATGGTGGATAACTTTGCGTATGAGATCGACACCTTCGGCCACATTCCCAACGGCAACCGCAGCTATTACCTGAGCCGCTCCCAGCCGCCGTTTTTCTCACTGATGGTTGAACTGCTGGCGACCCATGACAGCGACGCGCTGAAGAAATATCGTCCGCAGATGGAGAAAGAGTATGCCTACTGGATGGACGGCGTCGATGCCCTGCAGCCGGGCCAGGCCAACAAACGCGTGGTGAAACTGGATGACGGCGCTGTCCTCAACCGCTACTGGGACGACCGCGATACGCCGCGCCCGGAGTCCTGGCTTGACGATGTGAATACCGCGAAAAGTAACCCTAACCGACCGGCAACCGAGATCTACCGTGATTTACGGTCCGCCGCGGCTTCGGGCTGGGACTTTAGCTCCCGCTGGATGGACGATCCGCAAAAACTCGGCACCATCCGGACCACCAGCATTGTGCCCGTGGACCTGAACGCCCTGATGTTCAAGATGGAAAAACTGCTGGCCCGGGCAAGCCAGGAGAGCGGCGATGCCGCCAGCGCAAGCAAGTATGAGACGCTGGCCACCGCGCGCCAGAAAGCCATCGAGAGCCACCTGTGGAATGATAAAGAGGGCTGGTACGCCGATTACGACCTGAAGAGCAAGAAGGTACGCAATCAGCTCACGGCGGCGGCCCTGTTCCCGCTTTACGTCAAGGCGGCGGCGCAGGATCGTGCCGAAAAAGTCGCCGCGGCAACGTCCTCTCGTCTGTTGAAGCCGGGCGGGATAGCGACCACCACCGTCAACAGCGGCCAGCAGTGGGATGCGCCAAACGGCTGGGCTCCGCTGCAATGGGTGGCGGCGGAAGGGTTGCAGAATTACGGGCAAGAGAAGGTCTCGATGGACGTGACCTGGCGCTTCCTGAAAAACGTTCAGCATACTTATGACCGGGAAAAGAAACTGGTCGAGAAGTATGACGTGTCGACCACCGGTACGGGCGGCGGCGGCGGCGAATATCCGCTGCAGGACGGCTTCGGCTGGAGCAACGGCGTGACCCTGAAGATGCTGGACCGGGTCTGCCCGAAAGAGAAACCGTGCGACAGCGTGCCGGAGAATCGGCCTGCGGCGAATGACGAGGTGGCGCCGGTGAAAGCATCGGCGCAGTAAGGGAGTATTGCCGGGTGGCGGCTACGCCTTACCCGGCCTACTTTTTGCCCTCACAGGGCCTTGTTCAGAAACTGTAACTTGCCCCAAGCTGATACGTTCTGTCCCGCCCAATCCAGCAGTTGGTCGCGTCGTAGCAGGTCAGCGTCTCTTTGTTGGTGATGTTCTGCGCGCTGGCTTTAAGCGTTAGCCCTGCCAGCGAAGGCAGAATTTCACCCATCCGGTAGGATGCCGACAAATCGTACTGCGTGCTGCCCCCCAGTTTACCCGCATCGTTAGCCGGTGAGATTTCCATTGGCCCGGTGTAGCGTGCGCCCGCGCCCAGCATCAGCCCTTTCAGCGGCGTGTTTTCAAAGGTGTAATCCCCCCAAAGGTTGAAGGCATTCTCCGGCACCTGCGTTGGACGTTTACCTTTGTACTTGTCATCTTCCGTATTGATCGCGTGGGTGTAGGCGTAGTTGGCAATCAGCGTCAGGTTGTCCGTCGGGCGGCTGATGGCAGACAGTTCCGCCCCTTTGGATTCCACTTCCCCGGTCTGACGATAGTTCAGGAAGCCCGGATCGGAGGTGACAACATTTTTCTGGCGGATGTTAAACACCGAGGCGGTAAAGGTGGTGGCGTAATCCGCCAGCAGATATTTTACCCCACCTTCCACCTGCTTGCTGGTGGTCGGTTTGACGTCTTTCGCCACGAGCGTGCCCTGCGGCGACACCGGCGCAAAACCTTCGGAATAGCTGATAAACGGCGAAATCCCGTTATCAAAAGCGTAAAGCGCGCCCAGACGTTTGGTGACGCGATCCTGCGATACCCAGGCCTTATCACCGTTTTGCAGATAATTAGTAGTGACGGAGCGATAATCATCGTAACGCAGGCTGGCCAGCAGATTTAACCCGCCAAACTCCACCTGATCCTGCAGGTAATAGCCGTTCTGCTGATAGCTCAGACGGTTTTTCTGAGCGGTATACAGCCCTAATGCGCTTTCGCTGATTTGCGAATAGTCAGGATTGCGCATATCCATGCCCGGCGTGGTCGACGCGTAACGGTAGTGGAAATGGGAGTTCAGCTTCTGATAGTCAAACCCGGCCAGCAGATGGTGTTGCCAGTCACCGAGCGCCACGGTTTTGGTGACCTGGTTATCGATGTTGAAGCTCTGTAGATCTTCATCGGTGGTGTAGGCAAAACGGTTGAGCTGATAAACCTCGCTTCCCGTGCCCGTTGCATAGACGCTGCGCTGATGCGTGTCGACGTCGAAATAGCGCGCCTTCTGGTTAAAGCCCCAGCCGCTGTCAAACTCATGCTCAAAGCTGTAGCCCAGCATCCACTGACGCTGCTTAAACCCGCTCCACTTATCACCGGCGTAATCGCGCTTGCCCGCGTATGTCGAGCGCAGGTAGGCGATCGGAAGCGGGTTAGACGGCGTCAGGCTCGGGGAGTTCTGCGCCAGCGCATCCAGGGTGAGGCGGGTTTTGCTGTCGGGTTGCCAGGTGACGGACGGGGCAACCAGGTAGTTTTCATACCGGGTGGTGTGCGGCTGATCGTCATTTTCCGTCGCTTTACCCAGCAGGCGGTAGTTCCAGTCGCTGTTGGCAATCTGCCCGGTTGAGTCGAGATAGCCCTCTTTCAGGTTGCGGTTGCCGGTGTCAAAACCGAATTCGGTTCGCGCTTCCCGCTCGGGCTTTTTACTCTGGATATTCACCAGCCCGCCCGGCGAGCCGCCGCCGTAGAGAACCGATGAGGGGCCTTTCAGGATATCAACGCTGTCAATCAACAGCGGATCGATGCGCGCTTTGGTATTGCCGGTGACGTTATAGGGTAACTGCAGCCCGTTGTAGAACTCCTGGTCGACGGTAAAGCCACGAATTTTATATTCGCTCATGTAGGAGGTATTTCCCCGCACTTCGGTTGAAACGCCCGGCGCATAGCGGAGGATTTCATTCACGGAATTCGCATGGCGCTTGTCAATTTCCGGCGCAGAGAGGGTCGTGATGACCTGCGGCGTTTTACTTTCAGCTACGGCCGATTTCGTGGCGCTGTTCGTCCAGGCCGGCAGCGCGCTGCCCTGCTCTGCGCCCGTGACGACGATAGTGGATTCTTCGGCGAATGCCGGAGCGTGCAGTGCGAGCGTGATGGCGCCTGCCAGGGCGCAAAGCGTAAAACGAGAGGGAGTCATAATGTCGTCTTGTTGTCAGATGCAATACGGAACGACAATTATTATCATTTACATTAACAAATCAATACTCAGGTAAAAAAACGGCCCTCCGCAGAGAGCCGTTTACGTTATCTTATGCTCGTCGCAGTAACCTGAATATGCCCAGCACCACAATGGCGCCCACGACAGCGACCAGAAAACTGTGCAGGTCAAAACCACTTATGTTGCCTCCGAAGCCAAACATCGTCGCCAGCCAGCCGCCCACAACCGCACCAACGACCCCGAGTACGCAGGTCAAAATAAAGCCGCCGCCATCGTTTCCCGGCATGATCAATTTCGCGATAGCGCCAGCAATAAGACCAAAGATAATCCAGGCGATGATACCCATAGCGATGCCCTCTTGCAGGTTTAACGCATGTGCAGAAAACCATCTGCACAGCTAACTTAAGTATAGGTCATCGCCGGAAAATCATTTTCTTGTCACCGACTTATCTTTGCCTAAACAGGCAAAAAAAACTCACCGGTTTGTATTAAGTTTCATTGCAGATTGCCGATAACGCTAAGACAGTCTGTCATCTATCAAGGAGCCATCCGGCGTGAGTCATTACAGTGAGCAGTTCCTCAAGCAAAATCCGCTGGCTGTATTAGGGGTATTACGCGACCTGCAAAAAGGTGAAGTGCCGCTGCGCATCAGCTGGTCGAATAATCAGTTCATCAGTAAGATCCTTGACGCCTCGCAGGAGCGGCTGGTGATTGATTTAGGCAGCCAGGAGTATGAAAACCGCGCGGCGCTGAAGGCGGAGAATATCGCCGTGATGGCCGAAACGCAGGGCGCCAAAGTGGAGTTTGTCCTGTCGCGACTGGAACTGAGCGAATACCAGGGGCTGCCGGCCTTTGTGACCCCGCTTCCCACTAATCTTTGGTTTGTCCAGCGTCGTGAATATTTCCGCATCAGCGCCCCGCTTCACCCTGCCTACTTCTGCAAGGCCAAAATGCCGGACAAAAAAGAGATTCGCTTCCGTCTCTTCGATCTGTCGCTGGGCGGTATGGGCGCGCTGATGGATACGCCGAAGCCTGACGGACTGGTAGAGGGCATGCGGTTCACGCAAATCGAGCTGGATATGGGGGGCTGGGGGCGCTTTTATTTCGATGCACAGCTGATTGCCATCAGCGAACGCACCGTCGTGGACAGCAAAAATGAAACGATCACCACGCCGCGTCTGAGCTTCCGTTTCCTCAACGTCGGACCTGGCGCTGAGCGCGAACTGCAGCGCATTATCTACTCCCTGGAGCGGGAGGCGCGCGAACGCGCAAATAAAGTTCTGTAAAAAACATCGGGCAGCGTGACCGCCGCCCGTCTGCGGCATTACATGGCATCCATCGCTTTCTGCACTTTCCAGATATAACGAGGCGCCTGTGGTGCCGGGTGATTTTTCACCACATGCTCAAAGAATTCGTCTTTGTCCATGCCGTTAATCTCTTCTATCGCCTCTTTGCGGTCAGAGGAGAAGGTTCTCAGCAACGCGCCGGCGCCGTTAACGTAAGACACCACCAGCGCGTACTGCATGACCTCCGGATCCTGAATCCCCTTCAGCACGCCATGCTCCATGATGCTCAGATAGGCCGTGCCCATTGAAATGTTGCGCTCCGGGTTCTTCAGCTCGCTGGTCGACGGCTGGCCGCTCCAGCCCATGTAGCGGTATACCTCTCTCCCCGCCGTTGACGCTTTAAGCTGCATCAGCCCCACCGCGTTCGACTTGCTGACAAGCGTGGGGTTACCGCCGGACTCCACCGCAATGATCGCCGTGATGAGACGCGGACTGACGCCCCAGGCTTTCCCGGCTTGTTCACTGATCGGCATCCACTGCATCGCCCGCTTCACCGGCACTTCCGGGTTCCAGGGCGGGTTTTGATAATCATGTTTTGAACTACAGCCAGCGAGCAACACAATCAAAAAAGCAAACCATCTCAATTTCACGTCATCTATCCTTATAGCCGGTCATCGCGGTGCGCCGCCCCTTGAAGCAGGCGGCGTATACGCGGCATGATATAGACAATTAGTTTCTCATTCAGCAAGGAATTGCCATGTCTCAGATTCATCTCATCGCGCCGTCGGGCTACTGCATTAACCAGGACGCGGCGCAGCGGGGCGTTCAGCGTTTGCTGGAATCGGGCCACCAGGTAGAAAATCAGACGATTATCCCCCGCCGCCAGCAGCGTTTTGCCGGTACCGAAGCGCAGCGGCTGAATGATATCAACAGCCTGGTGAACCTGAAGGGTGAAAACCGGATAGTGCTGGCGGTGCGCGGCGGATATGGCGCGAGCCGGCTGCTGGAGAGCATTGACTGGCAGGGCCTGGCGGAGCGTCAGCAGCAGGATCCGCTGCTGATATGCGGCCACAGCGATTTCACCGTCATCCAGCTTGGGCTGCTGGCGCTGCATAACGTCATCACCTTCAGCGGCCCGATGCTGGCTGGTAACTTCGGCGCGCCGGAGCTGGAAGCGTTCACCGAGGAACATTTCTGGCGCGCGCTGCGTAATCCCACCTACAGCGTGGAGTGGCAGGGGAATGGACCGCACTGGGAATGCGAAGGTCAGCTTTGGGGCGGCAACCTGGCGATGCTGGTTTCGCTCATCGGTACGCCGTGGATGCCGCAAATCGAGGACGGCATTCTGGTGCTGGAAGATATCAACGAACATCCGTTCCGCGTCGAGCGCATGCTGTTGCAGCTCTATCATGCCGGTATTCTTGAGCGCCAGTCCGCGATTGTGCTGGGCAGCTTCAGCGGCGCTGCCCCGAATGACTATGACGCGGGTTACTCCCTGGAAACCATGGTCGAGTTCATTCGCTCGCGGCTGGATATTCCGGTGATCGCCGGTCTGGACTTCGGTCATGAGCAGCGCACCGTGACCCTGGCGCTGGGGGCGCACGCCTCCCTGATCCACAATGATTCCGGCTCCCGGCTGACCATCAGCGGCCATCCTGTCATAAAGGCATAAAAAAGCCGTTATACCCCCTTAATAAAACGCTGTTGCCGTCGTTAATATGTTAGGGTTTTAGTAACAGCGTTAACATTGAGGTGGGAGTAAGAGAACATTGGATGCCGCAGCGATAATCAGCCTTTTCATTCTGGGTTCGGTCCTTGTAACCAGCAGTATTTTATTAAGTTCATTTTCATCGCGTCTCGGCATACCTATTCTTGTTATTTTCCTCGCCATCGGCATGCTGGCCGGCATTGATGGCATTGGCGGTATCCCTTTCGATAACTACCCTTTCGCCTACATGGTGAGTAACCTGGCGCTGGCGGTGATCCTGCTGGACGGCGGGATGCGCACCCAGGCGAGCTCCTTCCGCGTGGCCTTAGGGCCTGCGCTGTCGCTCGCCACGGTCGGCGTGTTGATTACCTCCGGTCTGACCGGGATGATGGCCGCGTGGCTTTTCCATCTGAATATCATGGAAGGTTTGCTGATAGGCGCCATCGTGGGCTCAACCGATGCGGCTGCGGTGTTTTCCCTGCTCGGCGGTAAAGGGCTTAACGAACGCGTTGGCTCCACGCTTGAGATTGAATCCGGCAGCAACGATCCGATGGCGGTGTTTCTCACCATCACGCTGATTGAGATGATCCAGCAGCACGAGACGGGCCTCAGCTGGATGTTTGCGTGGCATATCCTGCAGCAGTTCGGGCTGGGGATTGTTATTGGCCTGGCGGGGGGATACCTCTTACAGCAGATGATCAACCGCATCTCGCTGCCCGCGGGGCTTTACCCGCTGCTGGCCTTGAGCGGCGGCATTCTTATTTTTGCCGTTACCACGGCGCTGGACGGCAGCGGCATTCTCGCCGTCTACCTCTGCGGGTTCCTGATGGGCAACCGCCCTATTCGCAACCGCCATGCCATTTTGCAGAACTTCGACGGCCTGGCATGGCTGGCGCAGATCGGCATGTTCCTGGTGCTCGGTCTTCTGGTTACCCCATCGGACCTGCTGCCCATCGCCGTTCCGGCGCTGCTGTTGTCTGCGTGGATGATCTTCTTCGCCCGTCCGCTGTCGGTATTTGCTGGCCTGCTGCCGTTTCGCGGCTTCAACCTGCGCGAGCGCGTCTTTATCAGCTGGGTGGGTCTGCGCGGCGCGGTTCCGATTATTCTTGCGGTCTTTCCGATGATGGCCGGTCTGGATAACGCCCGGCTGTTCTTTAACGTGGCCTTCTTCGTGGTGCTGATTTCGCTGCTGTTCCAGGGAACGTCCCTCGGGTGGGCGGCGAAAAAAGCCAAAGTCGTGGTACCTCCCGTGGGCTGGCCGGTGTCGCGGGTGGGGCTCGACATTCATCCGGAAAACCCGTGGGAGCAGTTCGTCTATCAGCTGAGCGCCGACAAATGGTGCGTGGGCGCTTCGCTGCGCGATTTGCACATGCCGGCCGAAACGCGCATTGCCGCCCTGTTCCGCGACAATGTCCTGTTGCACCCTACCGGCAGCACCCGCCTGCGCGAAGGGGATATTCTCTGCGTGATTGGCCGCGAGCGTGACCTGCCCGCGCTGGGCAAGCTGTTCAGCCAGTCCCCGCCGGTGGCGCTGGACCAGCGTTTCTTCGGCGATTTTATTCTGGAAGCCAGCGCCAGGTTTGCCGATGTGGCACTGATTTACGGCCTGGATGAAGGTGCTGAAGACGGAGATAGCCAGCAAACGCTGGGCGAAATCATCCAGCAGCGGCTTGGCGCTGCCCCGGTCGTGGGCGATCAGGTAGAGTTTGCCGGGATGATCTGGACGGTAGCAGAGAAAGAAGATAACGCGGTAAGGAAAGTCGGTTTGAGGCCGATGGAAGAGGAAGCGGAGTAGCGGTTTTTTTGCCGGGTGGCGGCTTCGCCTTACCCGGCCTACAAAACCCTCGAACGTAGGCCGGGTAAGCGTTAGCCCCACCCGGCGAACATACGTTACACCGTCACAACCGGCACCCTCGGTGCCAGGGCACACATCAGTTCATACCCTACCGTGCCCGCCGCGGCCGCCACGTCATCAATTTTGATTTCGTTACCCCACAGCTCGACCGGGGAACCGATACCCGCCTGCGGGCAGGGCGTCAGGTCAACGGCCAGCATATCCATTGATACGGTGCCTACCGTTCCCGTGCGGACTCCATCTACCCACACAGGCGTACCGGTCGGCGCAATGCGCGGGTAGCCGTCGGCATAGCCGCCCGCCACGATACCAATCCGCTGCTCGCCCTTTGCCCGATAGCGGCTACCGTAGCCCACCGTGTCGCCAGCTTTCAGGGTCTGCACACCAATGATTTCGCTGCGCAGGGTCATAACCGGCTTCAGGCCGCTGTTGGCGATATCCTGCCACTGGCCCGAGGGCGACGCGCCGTACAGAACGATCCCCGGACGCACCCAGTTGTAATGCGCCTCGGGATGCCACAGCGTGGCCGCCGAGTTGGACAGCGAGCGCGGGCAGTCCAGCCCTTCTGCAGCCTGCTCAATGCGGACCATGGCATCGGCGATACCGTCCGGTTTTTCCGCGTCGGCAAAGTGCGCCATCAGCGTCATTTCACCCACGTTCTTCAGGGCGCGCAGCTGCTGCCAGACCGTATGCACCCGCTCAGGCTGGAAGCCCAGGCGGTTCATACCGCTGTTGACCTTGAGATAGATATCCAGCGGCGCGTGGAGCTTCGCATCCTGAATCGCTTTGATCTGCCAGTTGCTGTGAACGCTGGTGGTCAGCCGGTACTTATCCAGCAGCGGCAGATCGTCGGCGTGGAAGAAGCCCTCCAGCAGCAGTATGGGCCCTTTCCAGCCGCGCTCGCGCAGCAGAATGGCCTCTTCAAGATTGAGTAACGCAAAGCCATCGGTGGCGCTCAGCGCGCTCCAGATACGGTCAATGCCGTGGCCGTAGGCATTCGCTTTCACCACCGACCACACGCGTGCGCCAGGTGCTGCCCGACGAACAATCTGCAGGTTATCCTTCAGGGCCTGCAGGTTCAGCTGAGCGAGAACAGGACGGGACATGACAACTCCTTAGTTATGTGCGCCGTGCAGGTGCTGTGGACGCGACGGCGTAAACCCCGATTGATAGCGCGCGACACTGAGATCGTCAAACGGAATGGCCGACGTGCGTCCGGAAATCAGGTCGCTCAGCAGCTGCCCGGAGCCGCAGGCCATCGTCCAGCCAAGCGTACCGTGTCCGGTATTGGTCCACAGGTTTTTGAACGGCGTGCGCCCCACAATCGGCGTGCCGTCCGGCGTCATCGGACGCAGGCCGGTCCAGAAGGTCGCCTGCTCGACAAAGCCACCGCGCGGGAAGAGGTCCCCCACCACCATCTCCAGCGTTTCACGACGCGGTTTCAGCAGTTCGGTGTTGAAGCCGACGATCTCCGCCATGCCGCCTACGCGGATGCGGTTATCGAAGCGGGTAATGGCGATTTTATAGGTTTCATCCAGAATGGTAGAAACCGGTGCGCCGCTCTCCTCTTTTACCGGAATGGTCAGCGAGTAGCCTTTTAGCGGGTAGACCGGAATATCGAGGATGCCCTTCAGCATCGCGGTGGAGTACGAACCAAACGCCATGACGTAGGCATCCGCTTTGATCACCTCTTCGCCACACTTCACGCCGTAAATTTTTTCCCCTTCCGACAGCAGCTTGTCGACAGAGGTGTTGTACCGGAATTTCACCCCTGCCTGCTCGCACATCTGCGCCAGACGCTGCGTAAAGAGCTGGCAGTCGCCGGTTTCGTCATTCGGCAGGCGCAGGCCGCCCGTCAGCTTATGCGCCACTTCCGCCAGCGCAGGTTCAACCTGACCAAGCTGGCTGGCTTCCAGCAGCTGATACGGTACGCCAGCATCTTCCAGCACGGCGATATCGCGGGTGGCGTTTTCATACTGTTGTTCGGTGCGGAACAGCTGGAGCGTTCCGCCCTGACGGCCTTCGTACTCAATCCCGGTTGAGGCGCGCAACGCTTTCAGACAGTCGCGGCTGTATTCCGCCAGGCGCACCATGCGCCCTTTGTTCTCCATGTAGTGGCGTGTGTCGCAGTTGCGCAGCATCTGCCACATCCATTTCAGCTGGAACTGCGTGCCGTCAAGGCTGATGGCCAGCGGCGCGTGGCGCTGGAACATCCATTTAATCGCTTTCAGCGGAACGCCCGGTGCTGCCCACGGTGCCGCATAGCCCGGAGAGATTTGCCCGGCGTTCGCCGCGCTGGTTTCCAGCGCGGGGCCTGACTCACGATCGATAACGGTGACGTCATGTCCCGCCTGACTTAAATACCAGGCGCTGGTTACCCCAACGACACCACTTCCCAGTATGACAACACGCATAGCCACTCCATTATGTGCAAAAGAACAATCTTCTAATTACAGATTGATAACCTAGTTGAAAATATTATTCAACATACGACTTTTTTATGGTGACTTACCTCACACATCCCCCAGCATCAGGGGATAGTGCTAATTTGGGATCTCCTGCTGCGCGTTATTTTTAACCAGCATAAAATGCTGAGAGACACCGTTTTTTTGCCGTATCAAAAACGCGAAATCGCAAAGAAAAAATTTCTGCCCCAGCACGCTTTTTAACACGTTGATCTATGCTTGAAAGGAGGCTCTCCAGACAGAGAGAGCACCCACAACGAGGGCGCGCTAATGGCTACTATTGATTCCCTGAACAAGGACAACACACGTCTGAGCGATGGACCCGACTGGACCTTCGAGCTGCTGGATGTTTACCTCGCCGAAATCGACCGGGTTGCAAAACTGTATCGCCTGGATACCTATCCCCATCAGATTGAAGTCATTACGTCCGAACAGATGATGGACGCCTACTCCAGCGTCGGGATGCCGATTAACTATCCGCACTGGTCGTTTGGTAAGAAATTTATCGAAACGGAGCGGCTGTATAAGCACGGGCAGCAGGGTCTGGCGTATGAGATCGTCATCAACTCCAATCCGTGTATCGCCTATTTAATGGAAGAGAACACCATTACCATGCAGGCGCTGGTGATGGCGCACGCCTGCTACGGGCACAACTCCTTTTTCAAGAATAACTACCTGTTCCGCAGCTGGACGGATGCCAGCTCCATCGTCGATTACCTGATCTTCGCCCGTAAATACATTACCGACTGCGAAGAGCGCTACGGCGTGGACGAAGTGGAAAAACTGCTCGACTCCTGCCACGCGCTGATGAACTACGGCGTAGACCGCTATAAACGTCCGCAGAAAATCTCCCTGCAGGAGGAGAAAGCACGGCAGAAAAGCCGCGAAGAGTATCTCCAGAGCCAGGTGAACATGCTGTGGCGCACCCTGCCGAAGCGTGAGGAGGAAAAAACGATCGCCGAAGCGCGTCGCTATCCGTCCGAGCCGCAGGAAAACCTGCTCTATTTTATGGAGAAGAACGCCCCGCTGCTGGAGCCATGGCAGCGTGAGATCCTGCGCATCGTGCGCAAGGTCAGCCAGTATTTCTATCCGCAAAAGCAGACGCAGGTGATGAACGAAGGCTGGGCGACATTCTGGCACTACACCATTCTCAACCACCTGTATGACGAGGGGAAAGTTACCGAGCGGTTCATGATGGAGTTCCTCCACAGCCATACCAACGTGGTGTTCCAGCCGCCCTATAACAGCCCGTGGTACAGTGGGATTAACCCGTATGCGCTTGGCTTCGCCATGTTCCAGGACATTAAGCGTATCTGTCAGTCGCCGACGGAAGAAGACAAGTACTGGTTCCCGGATATCGCCGGATCTGACTGGCTGGAAACGCTGCATTTTGCGATGCGCGACTTTAAGGATGAGAGCTTCATCAGCCAGTTTATGTCGCCGAAGATCATGCGTGACTTTCGCTTCTTCACCGTGCTGGACGACGACCGCAACAACTATCTGGAGATCTCCGCAATCCACAACGAGGAGGGATACCGTGAGATCCGCTCTCGCCTCTCTTCCCAGTACAACCTGAGCAATCTTGAACCCAACATTCAGGTGTGGAACGTGGATTTGCGCGGTGACCGCTCCCTGACGCTGCGCTATATTCCGCACAATCGCGCGCCGCTGGATAAGGGGCGTAAAGAGGTGCTGAAGCACGTGCATCGCCTTTGGGGCTTTGACGTGCAGCTGGAGCAGCAGAATGAAGACGGGAGCGTCGAGCTGCTTGAACGCTGCCCGGCGCGGTTGAATACGCTGTAGTCCAGCCTTTTTTGCCCGGTGGCGCTACGCTTACCGGGCCTACAAAACCCGTAGGTCGGGTAAGGTGCAGCCGCCACCCGACGAAAAAAAACCTCTCACACGAGAGGTTTTTTATTTCAGCGGCTCTGAATCGCCAAATCACCCGGCAGCGTTTTCTGCATACGGTGCCAGATTTCACCGGAATCGTGACCGTAGCGGCGCACTGTCTCATACACCTGATCGTGCAGACCTTCGGAGCACAGCTTGCTCAGCTTATGGTAAAAGCCCAGCGCCAGGCTGCGGGCTTCGGGATTGGCAAAGTAGTGGCGGCCAATGCGGGTGTAGAGTCCCTTCATACCGTTGAGGATCAGACCGTACACCGGGTTGCCGGAGGCAAACGCCAGGCCACGGAAGACGTTGTAATCGAGGGTGGCGAACGCGTCGGCGTGATCTTCCACCTCGTTGGCACTGGCCAGCACCGCAAGCGCATCTTCCGGATGCTGGCGGAAAGCCGTACGAATAAAGATCGTCGCGATGTTGGTGCGAACGGAGAGCAGATTATCAATGAGCTGCGGCACGCTTTCATGATCGAGACGCGCCAGCGTTTCAAGAATGTTCAGCCCGGAGGTTTCCCAGAAGTTGTTCACTTTTGTTGGCTTGCCGTGCTGAATCGTCAACCAGCCATCGCGCGCCAGTCGCTGAAGCACTTCACGCAGCGTGGTGCGAGTGACGCCAATCAGTTCAGAGAGTTCGCGTTCAGCCGGAAGAATGGACCCCGCAGGGAAACGATTATTCCAGATGCTTTCAATGATGTACTCTTCCGCGAAACCCGCCGGGCTCTGCGCCTTAATGACCATAGTGAGATTTCCATTACACAGCTTTTGCAAATTGGACTCATCATACCAGAGGCGTGCAGTGGCAGGTAGCGCGGCAAAGAGAGAAAAGAGGGATCGCCGTTTCATTTTTATGAAATTTACAATGCAGTCTTATCCGCGTCTGGACCGTGAATTTTGCGTATACTGATGTTTTGTCTTACTTGACGGGGAAGGACGTCTGTCGTGGAAATTTCTTTTGGGCGCGCCCTGTGGCGCAATTTTTTAGGCCAGTCTCCTGACTGGTACAAACTGATACTGCTGGTGTTCCTGGTCGTTAACCCTCTCCTCTTTTACGTGAACCCGTTCGTTGCCGGGTGGCTGCTGGTCGCGGAGTTTATCTTCACCCTGGCGATGGCGCTGAAATGTTATCCCCTGTTGCCGGGCGGATTGCTGGCGTTTGAAGCGGTAGTGATTGGCATGACCTCAGCCGAGCATGTCAAAGCAGAGCTGGCTTCAAATCTTGAAGTGCTTCTGCTGCTGATGTTTATGGTGGCGGGCATCTACTTTATGAAACAGCTGCTGCTGTTTATCTTTACGCGCCTGCTGCTCAGCATTCCGTCGAAAATGGTTCTCTCGCTGGCGTTTTGCCTTGCGGCGGCCTTCCTGTCAGCCTTCCTGGACGCGCTGACGGTCGTCGCGGTGGTGATAAGCGTCGCGGTGGGGTTTTACGGTATTTATCACCGCGTGGCCTCCTCTCGTCCGGGTGAGGATCTGCAGGATGACAGCCATGTCGATGCGCATAACCGTGAGGTACTGGAGCAGTTTCGCGCCTTCCTGCGCAGCCTGATGATGCATGCCGGCGTCGGTACCGCACTGGGGGGCGTGATGACGATGGTGGGCGAGCCGCAAAACCTGATCATTGCGAAAGCGGCGGGCTGGCACTTCGGTGATTTTTTCCTGAGAATGGCCCCGGTGAGCGTGCCGGTGCTGATCTGCGGTCTGGCGACCTGTTTGCTGGTGGAGAAGTTTCGCCTCTTTGGTTACGGGGCACAACTCCCGGAGCCGGTACGTCAGGAACTGCATAAATTCGATCTGCAGAGCCGACGCCAGCGGACGCGCCAGGAGACGCTGCGCCTGATTGCACAGGGGATCATCGGCGTCTGGCTTATCGCCGCGCTGGCGTTCCATCTTGCTGAAGTGGGGCTGATTGGTCTGTCCGTGATTATTCTCGCCACGACCTTTACCGGCGTGACGGATGAGCATGCCATCGGCAAAGCCTTTACCGAAGCGCTGCCGTTTACCGCCCTGCTGGCGGTGTTCTTTGCGGTCGTGGCGGTGATAATCGACCAGCACCTGTTCGCGCCGATTATTGCCTTTGTCTTACGGGCATCGCCGGATGCTCAGCTGTCGCTGTTTTACCTGTTTAACGGCCTGCTCTCGTCAATCTCAGATAACGTCTTTGTCGGGACGGTCTACATTAACGAGGCTAAGACCGCGATGGAGCAAGGCGTGATCAGCGCCGGACAGTTTGAACTGCTGGCCGTGGCGATCAACACCGGTACCAACCTGCCGTCGGTGGCGACACCCAATGGCCAGGCCGCCTTCCTGTTCCTGCTGACCTCCGCCCTTGCGCCACTCATACGTCTTTCTTATGGAAGAATGGTCTGGATGGCCCTGCCCTATACGCTGGTGCTTACGATCGTGGGATTGCTTTGCGTCAAAATTACCCTTATTCCCTGTACGCAATGGTTGATACAAGCGGGTATACTTGCGGCGCAGTAAACACTGCAACTCGGGCAGTTCGCTGCCCGTTTGCCTTTTCGCACGATAAACATCCAATTACGTTTTATTTCGCCAGGTACAGGTGGCGCGAAAAACGAATTCGTTTACACTGCGCTTTCTAAGCATGTTCCAGGGAAATGATTATGTTGAGATTTTTAAACCAGTGCTCCCGCGGTCGCGGAGCATGGTTGTTAATGGCCCTTACCGCCTTTGCGCTGGAAATGGTCGCGCTGTGGTTCCAGCACGTAATGGGACTCAAACCTTGCGTGCTCTGTATTTACGAACGCTGCGCGCTGTTCGGCATTATGGGGGCTGGCCTGGTCGGCGCGATTGCGCCAAAGTCGCCGCTTCGCTATGCCGGGATCGTAATCTGGCTGTACAGCGCCTGGAAAGGCATTGAACTCTCCTGGCAGCACACGATGATGCAGCTGCATCCGTCACCGTTTATGACCTGCGATTTTGCCGCCCGCTTCCCGAGCTGGCTGCCGCTGGACAAATGGCTGCCGCAGGTGTTCGTTGCCTCCGGTGACTGCTCCGTTCGCCAGTGGGAATTCCTGACGCTGGAGATGCCGCAGTGGCTGGTGGGCATTTTTGCCGCCTACTTCATCGTGGCGCTGCTGGTGTTGATCGCTCAGCCGTTCAAACCGAAGAAACGCGATTTGTTCGGACGTTAATTCGCCCGGCGGCGCTTCGCTTGCGCGGGCCTACGGTTTTGTAGGTCGGGTAAGCGCAGCGCCACCCGACACAACAGCGCACAATAAAAAACCCGCTTCGGCGGGTTTTTTAATCTCAACGGGTCGGGTGGTTCATGATGTGATCTTCCCAGTCCCGCACCTCGGACTCTTTCACCGCAATGTGGCGCACGGAGATACGTTCGCCGTGCATCGCCGCTTTTGAACCGGTCAGCAGGGGGTGCCAGTCAGGCAGACCTTTCCCCTCCGCCAGCAGGCGATACGCGCAGGTATGCGGCAACCATTCAAAGGTGGGCAGATTCTCACGGGTTAATTTAATGCAGTCTGGCTCGAACTCGAAGCGGCGCTCGTAGTTGCGGCACTGGCAGGTTTTGATGTTCAGCTGCTTGCAGGCCACGTTGGTGAAGTAGATTTCGTCCGTGTCTTCATCCATCAGCTTGTGCAGGCAGCACTGACCACAGCCGTCGCATAAGGATTCCCATTCCGCGTCGGTCATGTCGTCGAGAGTTTTGCTTTGCCAGAAAGGGATGTCGTTCATCAGGATGTCCACACGTCAAAAGAAAGCGCACCTTATAACGAGTCTGGCACGTCGTTGCAAGTTTTGCCGCCCTTTTCAGGCGGCAAGAGGAGGTTACAGCACGCGGGTTTTCAGCGACAGGCCGTTAAAACCAACTTCAAGTTCATCACCGCTCGCGAGCGGACCAACGCCTTCCGGCGTGCCGGTCAGGATCACATCACCTGGCTTGAGGGTAAAGAAGCGGCTCATGTAGGCGATCAGCGGCACAATCTTATGGATCATGTCTGCCGTGGTGCCCTGCTGGCGGATTTCACCGTTAACCTTCAGGCTGAGCGGCGTATCCTGCGGATCGCCGGTAAATTCGCTCACCGGCACAAACGCCGAAATCGGGCAGGAATTATCAAACCCTTTGGCTTTTTCCCACGGCTGCCCCGCTTTCTTCATTTTACCCTGCACGTCGCGTAGCGTCAGATCCAGCGCCACGCCGTATCCGGCAATCGCTTTCTGCACATGCTCTTCGGAGGCCTGACGCAGCGTTGCGCCGATCAGCACGGCGAGTTCCACTTCGTGGTGCACCGAGCCGAGCCCCTGCGGCAGGGCCAGCGGCTGGCGAATATCGCAAAGCGCCGTTTCAGGCTTAATGAACAGAACCGGCTCTTCTGGCGTCGCACTGCCCATCTCCTGAATATGTTTTGCATAGTTGCTGCCCACGCAAACCACTTTGCTGACGGGATAATCCAGTAATGCACCTTGCCAGTGATGATGTTGATACATGGTCGACCCCTAAACGGTTGATGTGTTGTGCTCAAAAACAGTTGAGGCTATTTTTTCCCGTTCGCCTCAAGATGCTGTTTTAATAAATTCTCGGGTGGCGGCGGAAGCTGTAAATAATAGCCCTGCTCGGCTAATGCCGTTTTCACTTTCTCCAGATCGGCATTCACCAGTTTCTTGCGACCATCAAGCGGCAGCAGCATCGCCATCTGCGGTCGGCCAAAGCTCTTCATTAATTCTTCAGGCACGCGTGAAAAATCGTCTTTCTTTTCGACATAAAGATAGGTCTGGTCACGGGTTGTACTTCTGTAGATCACACAAAACATGTTTTTACTCTGAATTAATGGGTGGTTGCTTGCCTCAATATACTCCTGACTATAACATGCCTGATACTCTTCGGAATATCGCAGCGAGTGGTTGCGGTTAATAGCAAATTGAGTAAGGCCAGGATGTCAAACACGCCCATCGAGCTTAAAGGCAGTAGCTTCACCTTATCAGTGGTACATTTGCATGATGCAAAACCCGAGGTTATTCGTCAGGCGTTAGAAGACAAAATCGCCCAGGCTCCCGCCTTCCTGAAGCACGCCCCTGTTGTTATCAACGTCAGCGGTCTTGAAGCGCCGGTTAACTGGAAACGTCTCCAGCAGGCCGTCTCCTCGACCGGACTGCGTATTGTCGGCATCAGCGGCTGCAAAGATACTGAACTGAAAGCGGAAATTGACCGTGCGGGGCTGCCGCTTCTGAATGAAGGCAAAGAAAAAGCCCCGCGTGCGGCACCCGTTGCCGTCGAAACGCCCCCTCCTGCGGCGCAAAACGTTACAAACATCACAAAAACGCGAATGATTGATGTGCCGGTTCGTTCCGGTCAGCGCATTTATGCACCAAACTGTGATCTGATTGTTACAAGCCACGTCAGTGCTGGCGCTGAGCTGATTGCAGATGGCAATATTCACGTTTACGGTATGATGCGTGGACGTGCGCTCGCAGGTGCAAGTGGCGATCGGGACGCGCAAATATTTTGTACTCACCTGACGGCGGAACTGGTGTCCATCGCAGGTGAATATTGGCTGAGCGACAAGATCCCAGCCGAATTTTATGGCAAAGCGGCTCGCCTGCTTCTGGCAGACGACGCGTTGACCGTTCAACCGTTGAATTGATCCCTTTTTAACAAGGAATTTCTATGGCACGCATTATTGTTGTTACTTCGGGTAAAGGAGGCGTTGGCAAGACCACCTCCAGCGCGGCCATCGCTACTGGTTTGGCCCAGAAGGGAAAGAAAACCGTCGTTATCGACTTCGATATCGGCCTGCGTAACCTCGACCTCATCATGGGATGTGAGCGTCGCGTCGTGTATGACTTTGTGAACGTCATTCAGGGCGATGCCACGCTGAACCAGGCGCTGATTAAAGACAAGCGCACCGAGAACCTCTACATTCTCCCGGCTTCTCAGACGCGTGACAAAGACGCCCTGACCCGTGAAGGGGTAGAAAAGGTGCTCGACGAGCTGAAAAAAATGGAGTTCGACTTCATCGTCTGTGACTCCCCTGCCGGCATCGAAACCGGTGCCCTGATGGCGCTCTACTTCGCTGATGAAGCAATCATCACCACCAACCCTGAAGTTTCATCCGTGCGTGACTCAGACCGCATTCTCGGGATCCTCGCCTCTAAATCCCGTCGTGCGGAAAATGGCGAAGACCCGATTAAAGAACACCTGCTGCTCACCCGCTACAACCCGGGCCGCGTGAACAAAGGTGACATGCTGAGCATGGAAGACGTGCTGGAGATCCTGCGCATTAAGCTGGTGGGCGTTATCCCGGAAGATCAGTCCGTGTTACGCGCCTCTAACCAGGGCGAGCCAGTGATCCTTGATACAATGGCAGATGCAGGTAAAGCTTACGCCGATACCGTTGACCGTCTGCTGGGAGAAGAACGTCCTTTCCGCTTCATTGAAGAAGAGAAGAAAGGTTTCCTCAAACGCCTGTTCGGAGGATAAGTTATGGCATTACTGGACTTTTTTCTCTCGCGGAAAAAGAACACCGCCAACATCGCAAAAGAACGTCTGCAAATTATCGTTGCGGAGCGTCGTCGTAGCGACGCCGAGCCTCACTACCTGCCGCAGCTGCGCAAGGACATCCTGGAAGTGATCTGTAAGTACGTGCAGATTGACCCGGAGATGGTGACGGTGCAGCTGGAACAAAAAGACGGGGATATTTCGATTCTGGAGCTGAACGTGACGCTCCCGGAAGCGGAAGAGTCGCGTCCGTAGGTTTGTGATTTCGTCGCCCCGGTAAGCGCAGGGTATGAACCGGAAACATGGGTAACACTTTAGACCGGATACATGGGTAACAGTT
>NZ_JFHW01000030.1:0-1369 GCF_000612205.1 Enterobacter sp. 5-4
CGGGCTGCATGACATCATTGCTCGTTTTTCCTGTGTTTTTCGTTGCAGAAGTTCCCAGACCGAGGTTTGTGCGAGCGCCAGCGGCAGTCTTATCACCAGTCCCTCCCTGTGAAATACTTAGCGCTGTAGTCAGCCCGCTTAGCGAGGTAATGTCATCGTTTGCACCTTTTGCCGCCTTGCCTGAGAGAGTAGTGGTAATGCTATTCCATGCTGGTCCCGTCCATTTCGTCCCATCCGGCAAAGTTACTGTTACATTACCGTTTCCAGAAAAAATACTTTGCCAGTTCTGTTTGTCGTAATTCAGTCCACGCAGCGCTTCTGCACTTTGTGCCACCAGCGCAGCAGTTACCATGTTCAGCGCAACGCGGGGAACAGCTGACCAGGCCGCGCCGGCCTGAGTAGGCCCGGTAAAGTTGCTGACCAGCGTAAGTTGCGCATTACTCTCAACCGATTTAACGGGCAGCGTATAATCAACGCCACCCACAGTGGAGACAATAAAGTCACCTGCGGCGAGTTCGGTTGCGAATGAGGTTCCGGTACCGCCAACAATAGCGGACCCATTTGTCAGGGTGATAGTTCCTGCAGACATATGCGCTCCTTTCGGGCAATAAAAAACCCCGCCAGAGCGAGGTTTATTCAAAAATGTTTGAGTTAATGGCAGGTGGTACTACTGAACGTGTTTGCGCTGACCCATGACCAGTTAAATGGGTAACCGGCGCGGTACTGGGTCTGGTTACTTTGCTTGCGTACTCCGTAAATCTGGACGATGTTTTCCTGTCCGCCGATCAGGGCCTTTCCGGTACATATGGGTTGCTGCTTCTGAAGAACGCCAGCGCAACCGGAGAGCAATACAGCCACCGCCAGGCAAAGAATCATGTTTTTCATCGTGGTTATATCCCAGGGTATTAACGAAGCTAAACAATAACAAGATGAATCAAAGGGATATAATTGATTTTGTAGATCAATAACACATAATTGATCGCCGAAAACGATCAATCGTAGTTGACGCAGTTGATGGCCATAATCACGTTTCTCAGATTTGAATACGCGACGTTCTGAAGGCTTCCGCCGGGCGTTGTTTGTGGTCTGGCGAATATTCGCGTGTTGCCTCCCTCAAGTTTCGCCATGCTCTTGTATATCGCCGAGTAGGGCTGCGGCTGGCCGCCAGCCGATATCACTCCAGTAATCAAACCAAGCATGGCAGGCATACAGGCCCATTTCCCCGCCAGCGTGGTATTGATGTTATAGCCTGAACTTGCATCTATCCCGGCAGTACCGAGGGTTACCACATCACTGAGTGTGCGCGTTTCGTTTGTCAAAATAAGCGTCCCTGACGCATCCCAGACGGCCAGCCCGTAGTCTGGCTTTG
>NZ_JFHW01000031.1:0-542 GCF_000612205.1 Enterobacter sp. 5-4
CAAAGGCAGGTTCTTTAAGGTAAGGAGGTGATCCAACCGCAGGTTCCCCTACGGTTACCTTGTTACGACTTCACCCCAGTCATGAATCACAAAGTGGTAAGCGCCCTCCCGAAGGTTAAGCTACCTACTTCTTTTGCAACCCACTCCCATGGTGTGACGGGCGGTGTGTACAAGGCCCGGGAACGTATTCACCGTAGCATTCTGATCTACGATTACTAGCGATTCCGACTTCATGGAGTCGAGTTGCAGACTCCAATCCGGACTACGACGCACTTTATGAGGTCCGCTTGCTCTCGCGAGGTCGCTTCTCTTTGTATGCGCCATTGTAGCACGTGTGTAGCCCTACTCGTAAGGGCCATGATGACTTGACGTCATCCCCACCTTCCTCCAGTTTATCACTGGCAGTCTCCTTTGAGTTCCCGGCCGGACCGCTGGCAACAAAGGATAAGGGTTGCGCTCGTTGCGGGACTTAACCCAACATTTCACAACACGAGCTGACGACAGCCATGCAGCACCTGTCTCAGAGTTCCCGAAGGCACCAA
>NZ_JFHW01000032.1:0-1415 GCF_000612205.1 Enterobacter sp. 5-4
TTATTAACGCTGAGGTGTGATGACGAGGCACTACGGTGCTGAAGTAACAAATGCCCTGCTTCCAGGAAAAGCCTCTAAGCATCAGGTAACATCAAATCGTACCCCAAACCGACACAGGTGGTCAGGTAGAGAATACCAAGGCGCTTGAGAGAACTCGGGTGAAGGAACTAGGCAAAATGGTGCCGTAACTTCGGGAGAAGGCACGCTGATATGTAGGTGAAGCCCCTGCGGGTGGAGCTGAAATCAGTCGAAGATACCAGCTGGCTGCAACTGTTTATTAAAAACACAGCACTGTGCAAACACGAAAGTGGACGTATACGGTGTGACGCCTGCCCGGTGCCGGAAGGTTAATTGATGGGGTTAGCGGCAACGCGAAGCTCTTGATCGAAGCCCCGGTAAACGGCGGCCGTAACTATAACGGTCCTAAGGTAGCGAAATTCCTTGTCGGGTAAGTTCCGACCTGCACGAATGGCGTAATGATGGCCAGGCTGTCTCCACCCGAGACTCAGTGAAATTGAACTCGCTGTGAAGATGCAGTGTACCCGCGGCAAGACGGAAAGACCCCGTGAACCTTTACTATAGCTTGACACTGAACACTGGTCCTTGATGTGTAGGATAGGTGGGAGGCTTTGAAGTGTGGACGCCAGTCTGCATGGAGCCGTCCTTGAAATACCACCCTTTAATGGCTGGTGTTCTAACGTAGACCCGTAATCCGGGTTGCGGACAGTGTCTGGTGGGTAGTTTGACTGGGGCGGTCTCCTCCCAAAGAGTAACGGAGGAGCACGAAGGTTAGCTAATCCTGGTCGGACATCAGGAGGTTAGTGCAATGGCATAAGCTAGCTTGACTGCGAGAGTGACGGCTCGAGCAGGTGCGAAAGCAGGTCATAGTGATCCGGTGGTTCTGAATGGAAGGGCCATCGCTCAACGGATAAAAGGTACTCCGGGGATAACAGGCTGATACCGCCCAAGAGTTCATATCGACGGCGGTGTTTGGCACCTCGATGTCGGCTCATCACATCCTGGGGCTGAAGTAGGTCCCAAGGGTATGGCTGTTCGCCATTTAAAGTGGTACGCGAGCTGGGTTTAGAACGTCGTGAGACAGTTCGGTCCCTATCTGCCGTGGGCGCTGGAGAATTGAGGGGGGCTGCTCCTAGTACGAGAGGACCGGAGTGGACGCATCACTGGTGTTCGGGTTGTCATGCCAATGGCACTGCCCGGTAGCTAAATGCGGAAAAGATAAGTGCTGAAAGCATCTAAGCACGAAACTTGCCCCGAGATGAGTTCTCCCTGAGACTTTAAGTCTCCTGAAGGAACGTTGAAGACGACGACGTTGATAGGTCGGGTGTGTAAGCGCAGCGATGCGTTGAGCTAACCGATACTAATGAACCGTGAGGCTTAACCTTACAACGCCGAAG
>NZ_JFHW01000033.1:0-5713 GCF_000612205.1 Enterobacter sp. 5-4
TAGTCGTCGAGGCTGTAAATCCCCGGCGTCACGCTGTCCTCCAGCGCCCACTGGCTGATGCCCTCTTCATCCGTACTGCCGCCGGACGGCGTCTGATGGTAAGGAATGACCTCATAGCCGCTGAACGGCTGGTACTGCGTGGCGGCGTCGGTGAGCACCAGGGTGTGCTTGTCCGCCTCATGGCGGAAGTGATAGGCAATCCCCTCCAGCTCCATCAGGCGGCTGACGAAGTCCAGGCTCGACTCCTGATACTGCACGCAGTAGTCCCACACCCGGTAGCTGCCGGTGAGTTTGTCCTCAACGTTGACCTGATGCTCGCCCAGCAGGGTTTTCACAATCTGCGGCACCGTCTGCCCCTGGAAGATACGCAGGTTGCGGTCGCGCTTCATCGGCCACAGGTCCGGCTCCACCGTCAGCTGGTACACCGCATAGCGGGTGCCCGTCAGCTCAACGGCGCTGACCGCCACGCGGGTAATCTTGCCGTTAATATAGCGGGGCGTCAGCAGGCTCTGCGTCGGGATGGTCACCGTGACCGGCTGGCCCAGCAGCTTACTGCGGTCAATGCGCGCGTCCGTGCCGAGCACGGTCAGCGTCAGCGCGAACGACTCGGACATCGCCTCGCGGCCCGTCAGTTTCCAGAACAGAAGCCCCTCCACCGGGAGCTGAACGGTAATTCGGTTGAGCATAATCTTTATTCCACTATGGACTAATCTCGGTGTTCATTGAGATATTTTTTAAATCGTGCTTATTTAAGCCATAAACCTGAAAACATAAGGACGCTCCCCAGGGAAACTACGCTTTTAGCAACGATAAGTAAGCAAGGCGCAACGACGCGTGTTATAGACGATATTGCTTCATAATTTTCAGCATTGTATTTTTTGTGCCCTCCTGTAATCCCGGAAAATATCGTGCAGAGCAGCACAACGGTAACTTTTAGTCCCCATACGCACAGGAAAGACATGGAAAAGATAATCGAATAGTGTTTCGCCGTTGCGACGGAGAATAATGACATTGACTGAGCGAGCCATTTCAACGTAAAACCAATAACAACCGTAGCCACTAGCACCAGAATGAACATCAACCCAGCAAGGAACCATTGTTTTTTACTGAATAAGTCTTTTCCATTCCAGATAAGCGCTAGTGTCCAAATCATAAAGAGAATAAAGAAAAGCCATTGAATCATAACGTACCACATTTATACATGTTGTTCTCCAGGCATTGTCGTGTCGTCATCTCACTTCGCATCACACTCCTTTTCCAAACCAAATACCATAAAACAACAAGATACAGCTTAACGCGGCGAGAGATTTTGGTATCAGGCGTAATATTGGCCCAAACCGCTGATTGACTATATCAGTGATGCCATTAATTCAACCCAACTCAATATAATTTTATTTATCCACAAACCATGGTCACCACATGTTCTCTTCTCGAAGAATCTGTATTGTCCAATTTTTGACACGCCGGGACGCTTTTAACTAACAAACCATTAGGGACAGACAAAGAAAGAGGCACGGTACAATACCCGTGCCATATGACTAATATAATAATAAGAAATTATCCTCTGGAGCTCTATCGAACAGTTCACCTGCCATTTTGGCGATACGTTCGTGCTGCACGAGTTTGTTTTTCCACTCCTGCGGAATACCGGAATAACCATATAATGCTCCAGCTATTTGTCCCGCCGTCGCCGCAACGCTGTCAGCGTCATCGGCAAGATTGGCGGCCAGTAGAATTGCATCGCGGAAATTATCCGTATTCCATACCGACCACATCGCGGCCTCAAGCGTATCTATAACATAACCACTTGAACGAATCTGATTGCGAGTTTTTTGCTTATATTCACCCGCGTTGATAATCATTACGCGTGGCTGAAGCGGCATAACGTGCGGAGAAAAAACAAAATCTTTATTGCTACCGTTAATCATATGCACAAGCAAATAACTTAAATACTGTGTGCTATTTATTGCTTCCGCGGCACCGTGTGTTGCGATACTCTGTTTTTTAGCTTCATAAAACGCTTTGCTTAATGACTTTCTAAAAAAAATAGAGACAGGGGCTTGTCTGATAATGGAAGCATTACCTGCAGTTTCTGCCGCAGTATTGCCGCTCCATCCTGGGCCAATTGTTAAATATTGCTCTAAAGCAAATCGCGTTGTATTACCTATATCAAAACAGACGCCATTAGAACTGTTATAACCATGCTGATACCATGCCAGAAGCTTATTCCTGAAGCATATAGTATCAGCATCACCTTTCTCAAGAAGCGTTTCCGCAAGACATAATGCCATGGATGTATCATCCGTCCATTCACCTGCGCGGAGTCGAAATGGCCCACCACCTATCATATCTTTGACATGTGCTTTGTCACGAGGTAAAAATTCGAGCGTCGTACCTACAGCATCTCCAACAGCAAGACCTATAAGCGCACCGACAGCACGATCCCGTGATTCCGCGAGTGAGATGTTACATTATGGTGTTAAGTCCCATTGTTTTTGTGCATCGCAATCAAAAGATGATTCTAATAGTTTATCATTATATTTATACTGCATCTTCTGCTGGACTGAAAGACTGCTAACAGGTAAGTACTTACTATATATATCTACATATTTTAACAATACATTCAAATTAGCATGTAAGTCTATCACCATTCACCCATAATAAAATATTTTTAATATCAAACCCTAAAATTCACCAGGATATTTCATTTTAAGATTATGTTGTTTCATTTTGTAATTGGCATCAACCTCATGCGGCAGTCTAACCTTTAACCCTCGGCGGATTTGATCCACAATAAACCAGGCATCCGACAACCTTTCAAAAAACAACTCATCAGAATTATCAAACTCCTTTGCTGCATACATACCGAAAGTCATTTTCCATAATTTTGCTTTATCCTTTTCCTTGCCTTCGATTAAATCCCGTAGAAATATTAATTGTTGTACAATAGAATCGTACATTTGTAAAAGTGGGGAGTGGGGGTTGAGATGTTTTACCTCAGCATATCTCTTTTCTGCTAAAGTTAATGCTTTTTCAACATAATTTAGAGCTGTCATGTTATTCATTATATGGAGTCCAAATATCACGCTTAGTGGTAAACCATTGTATCCCACCGCCTTCTGTCTGGAAAGGTTTGTCTGGTACAGACCAGGTGTCCAAGGCTGGTGTGGCACTACTTCGAAGCATCTCAACTTTTTGTTGCGCTTGATAAGCTTTTACTTCTTTAGGAACAATTAACCCCGTATCCCTGACCTGTCCCTCTGGGTTAATGCCTAGTTTTGTGGCAGGGGTCGATTCGTCAAGAGAATACCAGTTTCCTTGCCAATTCCCTGGGGATTGATTCTGATAAGCTATTTTGCCTTTATTGATTGTTTCAATTGTCACTCTCTGTTCAAGATCTATACCGCTGCGATAAGCTGGTATTTTACTTTCTTCAACACCCTGAGAACGCATAAAATCATCAACAATTTTTTGATTTGCACGGATATTAATATCTCTATTAAGATCGCCCGTGCGTCCAAATTTTTCATTAAGTTCAGCTCTTCGGGCCGAAATATTTGGCTTAACCGGTTCGAGAACAGGCTTACCAGCCCGCCACGCATCAAACCTTGCCCCGCCTTTCATGCCAGCCCCGCCGCCAATAACCGAGCCGATCAGCATCCCCCATTTCTGACCGTCACTACCTTCGCCAAACAGCATTCCCCCCGCATAACTACCGACTGTCCCACCGCCCATCGCACCGAGGGTACTCAGAAGTGCGATTGCCGGACTGGCCAGCACCGCCATGGCTCCGGCACCAACGGCGAGCATCGTCCAGTTCACCCATTCCGGGATTTCAGGACTTATTTCATCGGTCTGAACTTTGCTTCCACCGATAATAACATTACGCGATCCCTGACTAATCTCAGCGCTGCATGTCAATTTATCGCCTGTGCGAGAGGCGGGAAAGTTGTTGATGTAAACTTTTATCGAACCTTCCGCAACCCGTTGCAGGCTACCGCTGTGCTCATCACACTCTCCGGCTGACAGGTGAGCGCGGATCGCCTTTCGGCTGTTGATAAAAACATTGGGTGAACCTTCTTTTAGCGTACCGGCAGTATGGCGTGGAGCCCATGACATACTGCCGAGGAGCTCACCCAACCCACCCGCAGCGCATGCCCCAGCCGCAACGGCAGAAACAGCAACCAGCGCGGTCCCTCCGGTGACGACAACGGCAGCTGCGCCCAGAATGGCCCCGCCCACCAATCCTGCAATCATCCAGCCTTTTGAGGCTGTATGTGCAATCTCATCATCTACGCGAGCAGCCTGACATTCGGACATGGCTATTCGGCTCGCTGTGCCATCAGATACTTACGGATCCGGTCGGCTGTATCAAGCGGGTCAGAACCAGACACCTGGCGGCATACGGAAAGCTGTGAAAGTAGGTGATGTGATTTGTCTGCGAAAGTCGTCCACAGCGCGTAACGAAGGGGTTGGCTCCCCGGAACGGGTGCAATACTGAGTGGTTTACCCTGTTTTTCAAAAAGCAAATATTGCCCCTCTTTCGCCCGCTGAAGCGAAAGATGTCCATACAGTTCCTGAATGTTTTCAAAGACACTCAATTCCTTACTCTCACTATCAAGCGCAAAAAATGGCCCCTGGCTGTCGGCAGCGAGCATTTCTCTAGTTTCAGTCTGAGCCGGTTTGTGGAACTTAATACTGCGGATAATTTCCTGATATTGATTATGATAATAATCGCTAAACTCGCCCGGGCAAGTACCGATATAACACACCATCTTTTGGCCGCCAGGATGGTCACCGAGCAAAATAACGGTCTGCCTCTGGAAAATGATCGCATTATCATTTTTGAATTGATAAAAAAGCTCAACCGCCGGGAGACCATCAACAGAGGTCATCTGCGAGGATTCGAGACGAAAGTCGGGCACCGTAATTTCCAGTTCACGTACCAAACGAGTTGCCGCATCATGGACTTTATCTTCGTTTTTAGCACTCGCACGAGAAACAACAAAAGTAAACTCGCTGGCTCCGTTATCACTCAGGGTAAATAAATTCATGGTTCTGTCTTTAAATACATCGGGTAAGGCAAGGGATGCTTCCTGAAGAATATATTCAGCCATTCGGGTTACTCTTACTTATTGCCATTAATAACAAAAAAACTATCCACTTCCTGCTGGATTTCACCCTGAAGGGATGCGCCAGGCGGATCGATGACATTTTGTCCATCATCAGGGTTCAAATGTAATTCGCCAGAAAGCGTATTAATTTGCGCATTCTGTTTCGCAGTAAAGTTAAAGTTATTACCAATGATATGGACGCTGCCGTCTTTTGATAGCTCGATGGCGCTTTCACCACATTCCAGTCTCAGCGTATTTCCTGCGGAAAGTATAAAATTATTAACGACTTTATCGTTTCGACTGTTCCCCGTCAGGCATACCACATCGCCTTTAATCCCTGATTTCTGATTTTTCGCTACCCGTAAGGTTTCATCTTCGCCAACAAACTGGGTTCGATTTTTTTCAGTAGAATGTGTTTCGTCGTTTTTGACGTTAATATCCAGATTGCGCTCGGCCTGGATCCATACCTGTTCTGCGCCCGCTTTATCCTCAAACCGCAGGGCATTGGCATTGTCCACGGAACCGTCTTTCGTGCGGCTCATAAAGCCCATCTGCGTCGCCGCAGCCGGCAGCGCCCACGGCGGCATGCTCGCGTCGTT
>NZ_JFHW01000034.1:0-505 GCF_000612205.1 Enterobacter sp. 5-4
GCGGTCCCAGTGGAACTTCACCTTCACGCGGCCGTATTTGTCCGTCCAGATACTCTCGCCGTTCGGGCCCACCACCTTCGCGGTCTGCGGGCCGTAGGTGCGCGGCCACGCCGTGGTCTGCGCCGGACGGTAGACCACCGCCGACGGAATGACCGTGAAATCGGTCCGGTGAATAGTTTCACCCTCGCCGCTGGCGTAGCGGTTCTCTTCGAGGTGGTAACCCGCCGCCGTGACCAGATACTCACCGTTGTCGCTGAAGAACGGCGCGTTGGTTAACGTGAAGGTGTGCCCCGGCGCAATCCCCGCCGCCGTGGCGGTGGCCTGAATCTGCTGATGCTCAACCTGCCAGCGCTCCTGACGAATGCGGGCATAGAACTCCCCGTGCCCTTTGTCGACAAAGCGACCCGGCCAGTCGTACACGTCAATGCTGCCCGGCGTCGGCGACGCCGGGTTCTGCTGGGCCTGGAACAGCCACGCGTTCGGCTTGCGGAAGTCATAGTCGTCG
>NZ_JFHW01000035.1:0-1338 GCF_000612205.1 Enterobacter sp. 5-4
CACTATCGTTAACTGAATACATAGGTTAACGAGGCGAACCGGGGGAACTGAAACATCTAAGTACCCCGAGGAAAAGAAATCAACCGAGATTCCCCCAGTAGCGGCGAGCGAACGGGGAGCAGCCCAGAGTCTGAATCAGCTTGTGTGTTAGTGGAAGCGTCTGGAAAGTCGCACGGTACAGGGTGACAGTCCCGTACACGAAAATGCACAGGCTGTGAACTCGAAGAGTAGGGCGGGACACGTGGTATCCTGTCTGAATATGGGGGGACCATCCTCCAAGGCTAAATACTCCTGACTGACCGATAGTGAACCAGTACCGTGAGGGAAAGGCGAAAAGAACCCCGGCGAGGGGAGTGAAAAAGAACCTGAAACCGTGTACGTACAAGCAGTGGGAGCACCTTCGTGGTGTGACTGCGTACCTTTTGTATAATGGGTCAGCGACTTATATTCTGTAGCAAGGTTAACCGTATAGGGGAGCCGAAGGGAAACCGAGTCTTAACTGGGCGTTAAGTTGCAGGGTATAGACCCGAAACCCGGTGATCTAGCCATGGGCAGGTTGAAGGTTGGGTAACACTAACTGGAGGACCGAACCGACTAATGTTGAAAAATTAGCGGATGACTTGTGGCTGGGGGTGAAAGGCCAATCAAACCGGGAGATAGCTGGTTCTCCCCGAAAGCTATTTAGGTAGCGCCTCGTGAACTCATCTTCGGGGGTAGAGCACTGTTTCGGCTAGGGGGCCATCCCGGCTTACCAACCCGATGCAAACTACGAATACCGAAGAATGTTATCACGGGAGACACACGGCGGGTGCTAACGTCCGTCGTGAAGAGGGAAACAACCCAGACCGCCAGCTAAGGTCCCAAAGTCATGGTTAAGTGGGAAACGATGTGGGAAGGCACAGACAGCCAGGATGTTGGCTTAGAAGCAGCCATCATTTAAAGAAAGCGTAATAGCTCACTGGTCGAGTCGGCCTGCGCGGAAGATGTAACGGGGCTAAACCATGCACCGAAGCTGCGGCAGCGACGCTTATGCGTTGTTGGGTAGGGGAGCGTTCTGTAAGCCGTTGAAGGTGTGCTGTGAGGCATGCTGGAGGTATCAGAAGTGCGAATGCTGACATAAGTAACGATAAAGCGGGTGAAAAGCCCGCTCGCCGGAAGACCAAGGGTTCCTGTCCAACGTTAATCGGGGCAGGGTGAGTCGACCCCTAAGGCGAGGCCGAAAGGCGTAGTCGATGGGAAACAGGTTAATATTCCTGTACTTGGTGTTACTGCGAAGGGGGGACGGAGAAGGCTATGTTAGCCGGGCGACGGTTGTCCCGGTTTAAGCATGTAGGCGGA